>CAYJHX010000013.1:0-18240 GCA_964369395.1 uncultured Desulfovibrionaceae bacterium | reverse complement strand
TCCATGATTTTACAATTGAACTTTACAAAATTTGTTTAATATGATTACATACATTCTGTCGTAAAAGCGTGGTGCGGTGTAAGATTGCGCCACGCTTTTACGGAGAGATTTTATAAAGTTGGTTATATATGCTGATACTTACACGCCGCCCTAACGAAAGTATTTATATAGGGGAAAATATACGCATCAAGGTACTTGGCTTGCAGGGAAAGCAAGTAAAGCTTGGCATTGATGTGCCTGACGATGTGACAGTGTATAGAGAAGAAGTCTATCAACGCGTAACGGAAGAAAATCGTCTCGCTTTGAAAACCCGTAATGAAGACTTGTTGTTGGTGACAAATTTATGGCAAGAGAAAAAGAAATAGAAATTCAAACTCGTCTTGGGGCGCGCGTGGTAGATACGGAAAAAGTTATTTATTTTCCACGCGGTTTGGCTGGTTTTGAAGGCTTGCACGAATTTATTTTGCTACAAATTCGTCCTGAAGCCCCCTTCCTTGTGTTGCAAAGCATGGACAATGCCGATGTAGGCTTACTTGTGGCCGATCCTTATATATTTATGGAAGACTACAAAATAAAAGTTTGTGATGCTGAGCAAAAACTTTTGCGCATACAAAAAGAAGAAGAAGTGGCTGTGCTAGTTACAGTGACTGTTCCTGAGGGCAAACCCGAAGAAACGGCGCTGAACTTGGTGGGCCCCATACTGGTGAATCGTGAAAAACGCGTTGGTTTACAGATTCCTCAAGCAGATAACAATGCCGTGGCGCAATATTTTATTCATAAAGGTACTGAAGTGGATAAAGAAGAGCAAAAAAGAAGAATTTTGCTTGAAACGGACTGTGCAGACGAAAATGCTTCTGCCGATGCCCATGAGGGCTAGTATATAGTTTGTCATATTTGAAAGAGCATGTATGAAACCATGCTCTTTTTTATTGCCTAAGAAACGAAAGTTCTGCGCAATTATTTTCAAATACAAATCTCATATTAAAAAGAGTATGTACTCTTTATATGCATGTCATCTGTTCAAAGGTAAAGGCTCGAAGAATAAAGTCTTTCTTGGATAAGCAAGGCGAGTTTTGCTTTTGATTTTTGCTTGTGTTTACCGTAGACAATTTTAAGACTCCTGCACAATTCATTGTGCGGAGTCTTATGGAGTGTTGACAGTAGTCAATGCGACCGATAAATCAAGAGTAGACGCAATGTACTTGCGCCGTTAAGCGATTGATTTTCGTACCTTTTAGTCCTGTACTGTAACTTTTTTGTTTTGAAAACTTTTTTACATTTTCACAAAATTATACTGAAAAAGTAATTGTGCAGGACTTTTATTTTAGAAAGACTGAAAAAGAGCATTGCATTACAGGCAAAATCACGATAAACAAAAAACTCTTTAGTAAAGAAAATGACTATTCGATACCTTTTAGGAAAATAATTTATGCTTACATTGATATTGGCTGTTGCTTTTGCTTTGGTAGTTTCTGCCATATGCTCTCTTACTGAAACCATGTTGTACTCTGTTTCGTGGGCGCATATTGAAGAACTGCGGAAAAAAGGTAAAATTTCTGGAGAGCTTCTTTTTCAGATGCGTAGCAAGGTCGAAAGGCCTGTTGCCGCTGTGCTTACATTAAATACAGTGGCTAATACGGCAGGCTCTGCCGTGGCTGGGGCTGCTTTTTCGTCGGTGTACGATTCTGTGTATATGGGTGTTTTTGCCGCTATTTTTACTTGCCTCATTTTAATTTTTGGCGAAATTATTCCCAAAACCATCGGGGTACTGTATGCTAACCCTGTGTCTAGCGTGTTGGCGCGGCCTTTATACATAGCGACAAAATTACTCAGCCCCGTCATTTGGCTTTCGGCATTTTTGACAAGGCTTATTTCTCCTTCTACAGAAGGGCCGCAAATGTCAGAAGATGATATTAAGGCGGTGACTTCACTTTCTCGTAAAGCTGGCAGCATTCAAGCTTTTGCCGAAAATACCATCACCAATGTTCTTTCTTTAGAACGCAAGCGTGTAAAAGATATTATGACTCCGCGTATTGTGGTATTTTCTTTGGCGGCGGATATGGATATAGCCGACGCTGTGCAAGTGCCGGATATTTGGCATTTTAGCCGCATTCCCGTATATGCCGAACACAATGAAGATATTGTGGGTTTGGTAGAGCGGCGCTCCTTGGCTCAATGCATGGCCAAGGGGGATACGGAAGGGACTTTAAGCTCGCTCATGGGACCTGTGCAATTTACACAGGAAACACAGACGCTTGATAAAAGTCTGCACGAATTTCTTAGTTCACACAATCACCTTTCTGTCGTATTGGATGAGTACGGCGGTTTGGCGGGTGTGGTTTCACTTGAGGATGTGTTAGAGGAAATCTTAGGACGTGAAATTGTAGATGAAAGCGACGAAGTGGCAGATTTGCAAGAATTAGCCAGAGCGCGTCGTAAGGCGGCAACTCCCAAATTGTAGTGCTTGTTGTGCCATCTGTTGCGTATGTAAGCTTTATTTTTATGCCTATGTTGCATGGCATAAAGTGGGGCAGGGCGTAGCAAAGGAGCAATTTTGTGCATCTGTTTGGGAGCTACTCGCCTTCCTTAATAGGAATAATTCTTATCTTGAAAAAAGTTAAGAAATGGGTTATTCTTAAGAAAACATAACGTCTAGGAAAACTCTATGGCAAAAAAGAACTCAACCCCCATGTATATAGTGGCCTTGCTTTTATTTTTAAGCGGTGCCGGCTATCTTGTGTATTCTGGTCTCTCAGAAAACAGCGTTTATTTTCTAAATGTTTCTGAAGCTTTAGCTGCTGATAGCTCAAAGCTGAAAGCCGCACGCCTTTTTGGTACCGTAGCCGCGGAGGACATATCTTCCGTGGAGCAAGGGCCGGGCGTGGTTTTTCGTTTGGAAGATGCAGAAAATCAAACAAAAACCTTGGTAGTTCGCTATCATGGTGCTGTGCCGGACACTTTTAAGGCTGGAGCCGAAGTTATTGTAGAAGGTGGCCTTAGCGCCGATGGTACCTTTGCGGCTAAAACCTTAATGACCAAATGTCCTTCTAAGTACGAAAAGCAAAATCGCACGTAATACGACTTTCCTTCTTTGTAATATTTTTTTACATAGGGAAGTACTGATTTAATAAGATTTTCGTCCTCTAGCAAGGAAGACGAATGTTGCTAAGGGTGCATAGTATCTAAACGTACACGCAGTCTTAGTAAGGTGAGTTTGACGCAGTTAAGGAACGAAAAGGCATTTAATCAGCGTTTCCATAAGAAGGTGAGGGCGTATATCTTATTGTAGGTTTTTTCTTACCTACTCTGTTTTTTTGCGCGCGTTGTCCTGAAACAACGAATTTTACGTATCTCTTATCTCTGGAGTAAGCATGTATATATTTGCTTTTGCCATGTTGCTCGTGGCTTTATTGTGTAGTCTTGGCGGGGCTGGCCTTGCGGTACTACAATTGTACCAAGGGCGTGCTTCTGCCTTGGCTTTTATTGAAAAAGCGCAAGCGATTATGACTTTTGCCTTGGTTATTGCCTCGGCTTTGTTGTTACACGCTTTGTATTGGAACGATTTTTCTTTGGTGTATGTGGCCAGCTATACAGATCGCATACTTCCTGTCTTTTATCGCTTAACTGCTTTTTGGGCCGGGCAACCGGGGTCTTTGCTTTTTTGGGCCTTGTCGGTGGCGGCGTGCGGTACGATTTTTTCATTTACCAAATCGTATAAGCAGCTTACCGAAGAAACCCGCCTGTGGTTTTGGATATTTTTCTTAGCTGTCATGGCCTTTTTTGTCTTATTGCTCACAGGATGGAGCAATCCTTTCGTCATGCAAAATCCTGTGCCTGCAGACGGTAGAGGCTTGAATCCTCTTTTGCAAAATCCCGGCATGATTATCCATCCGCCGCTCCTCTTTTGGGGCTATGGGGGCTTTATTATTCCTTCTTGTCTGGCACTGGCGCAATGCCTTTCCGACAATGAAGAAATCGAAGGCTCTTGGGTTATGGTGGCTCGTCCCTTTACCCTGATTGCGTGGCTTTTTCTTACTGCTGGTATTATTCTTGGGGCTTGGTGGGCCTATCTGGAATTGGGCTGGGGCGGTTATTGGGCTTGGGATCCTGTGGAAAATGCATCCATTATTCCTTGGCTTATTAGTACGGCGGCCATTCACACTACCATCATTCAAGTGCGTCGCCAAAAATTGGGTCGTGTCAATGTGTTTCTCATGGCTTTGACCACCGTATCAGCTTTTTTTGCTACCTATTTAGTGCGTAGCGGTGTGGTAGATTCTGTACATGCCTTTGGCGATGGTGGCGTAGGTGTACCTTTATTGATTTTCATTATTTCTAGTACTGTCTTGTGTGCTATCATTGCCTTTATTGGGTATAACAGCCGCAATTCTTTAGAAGGTATAGACAGTCGTGAAGGCATGTTGGTAATGACAGCGTGGATTTTACTGATGCTATCTATCATCATTTGTATGGCGACGTTATGGCCTTTGATTTCTTCTTTATGGTCAGCGCAATCGCAAGGCCTAGACGCTGCCTTCTACAACAAAGTATGTTTACCGCTGTTTGCGCTGATCGCAGTAATTTTTTCTTTTTGCCCGTGGCTTGGTTGGAAGGGCGGCGTGCGCGACTGGAAGAAAATGGGCATTGTGCTAGCAGCTTACGTGCTTACAGCCATGGCCTTATGGTTTGCCGATTACAGACAACCCACAGCTTTTGTGGGCGCTTCGGCAGCAGTTGCTGGCATGGTGTCTTTAGTTTTGTTGTGCATGGAAAAAGCGGTATATAAAAATAGAAATAGCCTTGCGGCCCATGGTGTGCACTTGGGGCTTATGCTTATAGTGTTAGGCGTGGCTTTTTCCGGCCCTTACAAAGTGGAACGTACCCATGCATTGGCTAAAGGCGAAAGTATGGTGGTGGGTGATTATACTGTAGGCGTGGTCGATGTAAGTGATGGGCGCGGACGTGGTCATGAGTATTTAGAAGCACGCTTACAGGTAACGGATGCGCAAGATACCCTTGTGGGATTGCTCGCACCGCAACGTCGTATTTATGATAATTTTTCCGGCATGCAATTTTCTGAGGTGGATACTATCTTTAGTTTGACCAACGAAATCTATGCTACGTTGCTAGGGTTAGACACCAATGGCAAAGTCACTTTACAGCTCAGTATCAATCCTTTGGTAAACTGGCTCTGGATTGGTGGCATACTTATGTGCGTGTTCCCCTTCCTTGGTTTGCGTCGTCTTTTGCCGCGGCGTGAGCAAGAAGAAGAGGCAGTGGAAAATTAATGAACGCAGTGCTGGAGCTTTGTAAAGTCACCAAGCTCTTTGGGCGGCGTTGCATCCTCAAGGATGTGCAATGCAGTATTGCTGCTGGGACGGTGAGTTTGCTTACGGGGGCCAACGGGGCGGGGAAATCCACCTTATTGCGTATTATGGCAGGTCTTGCCAAACCCAGCATGGGGCAGGTGCATTGCCATGTGGAAGAAAAGCACCTTGGCTATTTAGGCCACGCTACTTTTGTGTACCCTGCTTTAACAGCACAGGAAAACTTGCTTTTTTGGGCTAATATGTACGGTTTGCGTTCTGAAGAAAAAAGCGAAACGGCCATAAAAAATGTCTTGGAGCGGGTAGAGTTGGCGTCCTTTGCTGGCGAACGTGCTGGGGTTTTTTCGCGAGGCATGGCACAGCGGTTGAACTTGGCGCGTTTGCTTCTATTGGGCCCCAAATTATGGCTTTTGGACGAACCAAGCACCGGACTTGATGTGCGTTCGGCAAGCATCCTTGCTGACGAGGTGCATAAGGCAAAACATTCCGGTGCGGCCATTGTTTGGATTAGCCACGATGTAGAAGCCCATGCGCCCTTGGCTGATGCGGTGTTGCGTATCGAAAAAGCCCGTTTGGAGTCTGTACCTTCTGCGCTTTCACAGCATGAAAATGTTGAAACTCTTGAAGGGATAAACTGTACTACAAGGGCAGGGAACGACGTATGATTCAAGCCATTGTAGCTTTAATTGGCAAAGATTTAAGCCTTTCTCGCGGGCACGGGCTCATGCAAGCCTTGCTTTTAGGTTTGCTTTTGCTCTTTGTCTTTAGCCTCTCTCAAGAGGTGGGCACCACCATGTCAGCGCAAGGCGCCGCGGCCATATTTTGGTTGGCTTCAGCCTTTTGTCAGGTGTTGGTCTTTAACATGCTGTATGGCATTGAAGAAGTAAATAGCGCACGACACGGCCTTTTGCTTATGCCCCATCCTTTACAAGTTATTTGGATAGGCAAGGGCATTACAGGTTTGCTTTTGTTGCTTTTGGCGCAGGCGGTTTTTTTACCAGCGGCCATTGTTTTTTTGGGACAAAGCATCTCTGAAGGCTGGCCACAAGCTTTACTGGTTATACTCTTGGTAGATGTGGGTATGGCGGCGTCAGGTTCCCTCTTGGGGGCTTTGTCTCAAGGACAAGCTGCGCGAGAATCGTTGCTTAGCATCATCCTTTTTCCCTTACTCGTTCCTTTGCTTTTGGCAGGTATTCGTGTGGGGGCAGGGGGCTTTGCAGACAGCGTGCCTGAAGGGGTGGAAAATTGGCTTGGCGTAGCTCTAGCTTTTGACGCCCTTTTCTTGGGTGCAGGCTTGTTACTTTTTGAATATATTTATGCTGGGGAGGAATAGATGCCCCTTATATCTTGTATACTAGTCTTAGGCGCTGTGGCCATGGGCATAAGTCAATGGTTCATCTTTGCCTATGCCCCCATTGAGATGCATATGGGACTTGTGCAAAAGATTTTTTATATGCACTTGCCCGTGGCTTGGTGGGGCTTTATGAGCTTTTTTGTGCTCTTTGTGGCTTCCATTGCCTATCTTAAAACGCGTTCTCCACGTTGGGATGCCTTGGCAAAAGCTGCGGCAGAATTGGGTGTTTTGTGTGCCACCTTAACCCTCATTACCGGCGCCATTTGGGGGCGTCATTCTTGGGGGGTATGGTGGACATGGGATCCACGTCTGACCACCGCTTTAATCATGTGGTTTGTTTACACAGGCTATCTGATTTTGCGCGGTTTGCCCATGCCGGCGGCTCGCAATGCCAATATTCGCGCTGTAGTAGGTATTGTGGCCTTCATTGATGTGCCGCTAGTCTTTTTTTCGGCGCGCTTGTGGCGTTCTATTCATCCGGCGGTATTTGCTTCGCAAGGAGGCGGCCTTGATGATGCCATGAAAGTGACACTTTTTGTGTGCTTAGCTTCCTTTGGGCTTTTTTGGCTAGGCTTGCTTTGTTTGCGCAAAAAACAATTGGAACAAGAAGAACGATTAGAAGCCTTGCTAGTGCACGATAGATTTGAATAGTAATAGGCTTTTGAAAAATAAGGAATAATTATGACAGAAATACAATGGTTATTGTTGGCCAATGTGGCCGTATGGTTGGGACTGGGCGCCTATGCAGCCTTTTTAGCCGTGGGGCAAAAAGCTCTAGACACACGCTTAAGTGCTAAGGAGAGTATGGACAATGTTTGAGATATCTTCTTCACGAAAAATAATTTTGGCTTTGGTGGCCTTGGGGCTTGGCCTCATGCTGGTGGTTTCATTGCAACAACGTCTCACAGGCCCGGGACTTGTAGTCCATAATCAAACTGTGGGCGGGGGAAATACCGGTGCACAAAGTAAGGCCGACGCTTTAACAGCGGAAATTGGTCAACATATGGCAGAACTTAAGGAAAATCCCAATGACTTTGGCGGCCTTGTTCACCTTTCCGAATTGCTTATGCAGGCCGAACAATGGGAAGCAGCCGAGAACTTTTTGCGTCGCGCCATTAGCTTAGATGCTACCAAGGCACAACCGCATTATTTATTGGCCATTATTTTACATAATGGGAAAAAATACAAAGAAGCTGCAGATTCTTTAGAAAAATCTCTTGCCATTAACGATGACCCTTCGGCACGTTGGAGCCTTGGTGTGCTTTATGCCTATTACCTAGATGATGTGGCAAAAGGATTGGATGAATTGCAAAAAGCCTTGAAGTCTCCTAAGATTACACCAGAATTAAAAGCAAATGTCGAAACAGAAATACGCAAAATCCAAGAAGCCATCCAAGAAGCGCAGCAAACTTCTCAGAAGAAATAGGATAGGAGAAAATATATTATGAGTCAAAAAAGACAAAGCGCCAGACCGTCTGGGCAGAATATAACTTCGAGCACCGTTCCTGCTGGTATGGTTCGACGCAGTACTCTTGTGGTATCGGTGGCCGTGGCCTTATTTTTTGGATTATATATGGGTTCACTACTCCCTTCTTTTTTTCAAAGCACCGTATCTTCGCAAAAAATGGAAGCCGGCAATGGTGGGTCTGCCCCTGGGCAAGTGGACAGTCAAATGCAAGAGCGTATTCAAAATGCTGAAATTTTTGCTGCAGACAATCCGCAAAATCCTACGGCATGGGCACAGCTTGGCAATGCGTATTTTGATGCCAATATACCAGAAAAGTCTATCGTTGCTTATACTAAGGCTTTAGAACTACAACCCAATAACCCTAATGTCTTAACAGACAGGGGCACTATGTATCGGCGTTTAAAAAAGTTTGATTTGGCTCTAGCTTCTTTTAGCGCCGCCTCTAAGGCCGACCCTAAGCATGAAATCTCTCTTTTCAATACAGGAATTGTGTTGTATTTTGATTTAGGGAAAAAAGCAGAAGCCAAAGAAGTTTGGCAAAAATTATTGCAATTAAACCCCAATGCTAAGGCACCTACGGGGCAAACTTTGCAAGAGATGTTACGAGAATTATAATAACAAAATATTGTGGCAGCCTGCTAGAAAAAATGTATTCAAAAAATGCCATGATACTTTTTTACGTTTTTTTTGCAGGCTGTTTGAAAAGTGTAAGATACAAAGACGACGAAATTTTTTGTGAAAGGGAACGTGCTATACCACAGATGACCGAAGCAAAAATGGACGGGTAAATTACACTTTTTCAGCAGATTGTTAGACGAATATTGTGCTGGGGAGGAAAGATGTCAGAGAAATTTGTGCTGCACAAGATGGATAGAGTACGTAAGGGCCTGCGCCCTTGGCTTTTGTGCGTTTTTTTTCTTCAAGTTTTCTTTTCAGTAACCTTTGTTACAGGGGCAGAAGCAACAGAAAAAGTACCCGCACAATTGAGTACGGGCAGTTTGCTTATGTTACCTTATTTTGACGCTTTTGTAGATACTTCTGGCCAGCTTAGCATTCACGAAATTCAAAATATAGGGGTGCAAACACAATTTGCCCCCTTAGCCGAAACCTCTTTACGTCACGAACAAGGGGTGCTTTGGCTACGTTTTACCATAGCGCCACGTTCTCCCGGCCCCGATGCCGATCAAACCTTTTTGCTCGATTTGGGAGAAGACCCCAGCCTTGCCCCCATACTTTTTGTGGCGCAAAAAGATGATTTTTCGCAAGAAGTGGCATGGGAAAAATACACCCCTTCTCAGGGATCAGTGTTTTTAATGCCGCAAGCGCAGGATGTGCCAGTAACGGGTTTTATTCGTATGGCGGGTATTCCCAGCCTTTGGTTCACGCCTTTTTTACGCACGCCGCATAATGCCGCCACCTCTACAGAACTTTTTGCTACTCCTGCTGCCATTGTGGCTCTGGTGGTGGTATTGGTGCTGTGTATGCTTCGTGGGCTCACCGAAAGGGGGCAATGGCGTTATTGGGCAGGCCTGTATACTATGGTGACTCTTTTTTATGCCATTGTAGGTGTTCCTAGCGGGGGAAAGGGGCATATTCCATTGGCGCATATGATACAAACCATGACGCCCGGGGTGGCATTGATTTTATGGGCTCATGTAGGACGACATTTACTACTCACACCGCAAAAATCTCGTGCGTTAGATCTACAATATATGGCCTTAACCCTTGTGGGAGTTATTGTAGCTCTGCTTCCCTTAGTGCCAGGCTTTGTATGGACGGTACATTATCTGTCCCTGTGGCCTTTGCTTATTTTATGCTTTGTTCCCACCACGTTGGGGGCTTGGATGAAAGGCCTTACCGGTGCTAAGCGCTACCTTGTGGCTTGTGTATTGCCCCCTTTAGGTGTGGCTATTGGTTTGATAGGGCTTTTTGAATCTAGCTTTGAGCAACTCTTTTTCTTGCCGGTGGCAGTGCTCCCCGCTTTGCCCTTGTGGGGATTGGCCTTAGGTATTTTGATGTTGACTGGCACCACTCGTGCCCAAGGCAGGACGTATCAAGAAGAGCAAGGGGAAGCAGACCCCAACGAGCTTGCTTTAGAAAGTGTGGAAAGTGTGGTACGCAGTGACCCCAATTTACGCTTGATACCTGCAGGGCAAGCACAAAGCGTAGAAGAAGAAAGCAGTGATAAAGAAGGCGAAGAGCGTGCTTTTTCTGATTTGGAAGAACAATTGCGCTGGCCTGTAGAACAATTGTTGCGCGATGTGGCTGCCATGGAGGCATGCGCCTTGCCTGTGGGGGCCAAAGGTGCTCTGAATTCCATTGTAAATGGGGCTAAAGATATTGCCAGTATCATTGATACGCCGGCTAAAGAGCGCATGGGCACGGCATCCATGGGCGGCACAGAAGAGCACGTCTTTGACTTACAAAGCTTGTTGCGTCAAGCGCACGATACGGTATCTCCTGTAGCAGACAAGAAAAACATTGCCCTTTCGTGGTTTATGCAGCCCAATTTACCCCCTTGTTATAAAGGGGATGCCCTGCAACTCTTGTTTGTTTTACGTTTATTGCTAGAATCATCGGTACGTTCGACCCATAGAGGTGCGGTGCATCTGATTGTGCGGCGCGTGCCCGAAAGCGTAAATCCCGGACATTTGCTTTTTACTGTGACAGATTCCGGTACAGGAAAGCCACCACACGATCGCAGTATTACAGCGCTGGCCCGCGCATGGGAATTGTCTGCTTCGTATCGCGGCTTTTTGGGTGTAGAAAGCAATGCTCTTGGCGCGGCCATTTCTTTTACTGTGCATTATGAAGTGTGCACTAGCGCGCATGTGCGTGAGGTAGAAGAAACAGAGCAAAAGCCTTTACCCATTATCTTGATTTCTGATGATATTGAAGAACGAGGAATGTGGGGCTTTTTCCTTGAAAAAATGCCACATGTTTTGGAAGTGCGTACTGGCGAAGAAGCCGTACAATTGTACCAAGAACACGGCGCAGCCCTATTGATTTTTGATGCAAGAATGTCTTTGCTCATGATACAGCGCACCATGCAGACTTTGCAGCGGATGAGTGCAGAAAAAAACGAAGCTTTCCCCAATTGTATGGCCATTGTTTTGGACTATGATATGACGGAAAGGCTGAAAACAATGGGCTTTGCGTCCTTGCTGCCCATGCCTATAACGCGTAAGGACTTTTGTGAACATGTAAATGCGCTGTTAGCGCAAGTGTCTGAAAGAACATCTGAAAATGCATCTCCTGTTCAAAAAACGACCATGTCTTCTGTTGGACAAGAGCAGGTGGGGGAAGTTTCCGCGCCTAAACCACAAATACCAGAGCGTGTTAGCTTGCATGATGTGCCTGAGCATGTGTATAAAATTATTCAAAATGAACACAAAGAGTCTCAAGCCGCTAAAGATGTGGAAGCTCCCAACATGCCTTCGGATATTTTAACCTTAGATATGGAAACTCCAGTTTCCGGTATGCCAGAAATAGCCATACCTGCTATACCAGACGTACCCTCAACACGTCCTGAGGAATTTAAAGAAGCCCTGAGCTTGCATGGGCAACACAATGATGCGCATATGAGCACAGCGGCTTTGGAAATAAACATGCCTATGGAGCCGCAAGTAGCACAAACATCACAAGCTGACGTGGATTTCACGCAAGCTTCTTTTGATGGGGCTGATGAGAGCCATGCGCACAGTACTGTTTCTATGGTTACTGCCCCAATCGCTCCAGTTGCTCCAGTCACTTCAGTTGTCTTTGATGATTCTGATAACTTTGATGACGTTGTACAAAAAAGACCTGCGCCATCGGAAGATAAAAGCAATGCGGCCTATTTAGCTTCTCTTTTAGATGATGACATGTTTGAAATGGATTTTTCTGAAAAAAATGAAACAGTCAATGATGACGCTGTTTTGCCTGAGTCAGAAGCTGTGCGACATGTTCCTGAAGATACCTTTTTAGATTCTACCTCGCTCACAGAAAAAACTGTGGAGGATGTGCCAGAAAAATCTGTACTTGCAGAGGACTCTACTCTGACAGAAGAATCTGTTTTGTTAGCGGAATCTGTTCTTCTGGCGGAATATGCTCTTATGGAAGAGGCCGCTAGCAACGACTCTTTCACTTCTGTGGAAGGTTCTAGCGTAGAAGAAAAGCAAACACTTGTTGAGCCGATTACTTTTGCCCAAGCAAGCGAACACGGCGCACCACAAGATGTGTCCACGCTGTTGGAAGCGCAAAAGGACTCTGATGCTCAAAATGCGCCAAATGTGACAGACATATCAGATGTGTCAAATACACAACATGCGGCAAATGCACAGAATGATTTAGATGTGCAAAGCACGCTCGGTGTGCAGGATGACTTGAACCCAGATATGTCAGATACGCCAGATGCGCAGGGACAACAGAGCAACCTCCAAGAACCTTTCGTAAAGAAGGTTCCTTCTATTGTGTTATCAAAATCTCGACATATAGGAAAGCAACGTGCAGAGCGTAGTGCTTCGTCTTCTTCCGAAATGTCTGATGCGACGAAGTCTTCCCCTGTAGGGCAAGATACTGTGACCAAAAAAGTGGTGCAGAAAAAGACCGTTTTAACCAATAAGCGTACGCCTAAAATTGTTATTACTTCTTCTCCTAAAACGCAAAAAATGGACACAGCGGAAAAAACAGTCGACGAAAATACACAGAAAACGACACCAGTGCAGCAAGATACAAAGAAAAAAATGTCGTTGAAAGTGTTATCAAAAAAACCGCTTCCTTCAGAGTTACCTCAGTCACAAGCGCCAGAATCTGTAGCGAGTGATGAGCAAGATATACTGTTGGCAAAGCCCTTAGAGGCGCCAGTATCTTTATCTTCTGAGGCGCCGTCTTTTGTGTTGTCAGAGTCACAGGACGTATTGAAAACAGAAAAAATATCTGAAGGCGCATTGAAAATCGAAGAAAACGCGCATTTTGAAGAAACAAAACCAGAAGAAAGAATAAATCCTGAAGAAATAGCGAAGTTAGAAGATAGTTCGAAACGTGAAGAAACATGGCAAGAGGAAAAGTCTGAAACGTCCTCTGTTTCGGAAGGCGTGGCAGAAATGTCTTTGCCGTCTCAGCGAACAGCAACGCAGCGTTTTGATGCTTTTTCTTCTGCGAGCAGTGCGGGTATTTCAGCAGGATCTATAAGTTCTGGTATTTTGGATGGTTCACCTTCTTCTTCCGAATGGGTAGGGGAACCTATGCCCATAGGAACGCCGCTTTCTCGTGAAGGGGAAAAGAATAATCAGCAACGCACAACAGGCTTTAGAAATACGTCTTTCTCTGTGGAGGAAGAGCCGCGTGACACTTACGACCCGACCCCTGTGCAGGAACGGCAACAGATAACGGATGCAGAAGATAGACACAGGGATTATTCCCCCATTGAATGGGTAGGGGAACCCATGCCCATTCAACCTGCCAAAAAACAGGATACGGCGCAAGAAGTCTCGTCACCTGTTATGGAACAGCCTTCACAGGCAATGCCAGAGCCTGCCGTGGAACAATCTTTTGTGTCGACGCCGGAACCTATTACAGAGCAACTCCCTTTAGGAATGCCAGAGCCTACTGCAGAGCAAGCACCTGTAATGGCACCTGCGTTTGAGCCCATAATGGCACCAGCCCCTGTGTCTACACCAGAATCTACGCCCAAAGAACAAAGCATCGCGGCGAAATTCTCTTCTTTTACCAGTATGCTGACCTCAAAAATGGGCTTGGGTTCTTCAAACGAAAAACCTATCCCTGCAGAGATGCAAGATCATCATCTTTCAGAAGAAAGTGTTTCTGAGCCTCAACCTCTTGTGGCACAATCAGAATTGTCGTTGGCTTCTGCGCCTGTAACGAATGTTGCTTCCTCTGTGGGAACGACGGAAACAGAGCAGATACTTGCTTCTGAGCCGTCTACACAATGGGGAGGGGGCGTGCCGCCATCTATGTCAGCCCCTGCGCCAGCATCTGCACCAAGCTCTGTGCCAGCATCGCCAACACCTGTGACTGTGCCCAATACTTTTCATGCCGGTATTAGTAGCGATAGTCATAATTACGCCATGGCCATGGAGCCTTTGCAGGCCCCTCAGAGCATTTCCCCCATTGATCAACTTCTTGTGGATTTAGATGAAAATCTTTTGATAGCAAAACGCGCTTTTGCCATGGGAGATGCGCAAGAGGTGGAAAATTGTGCCAATGTGTTGGCTAATCATGCAGAGTCTTTTGGCTTGCGCACTTTAGGGCGCCTAGCTCGTACGGTACAGGCGGCCGCCCATGCTAAAGATATGGAGGCGCTTGGTGACTTACTGCCCGAGCTTGATATGAGTGTGCAGAGGAATAGGGCGGCTTTAGAAACCTAACAGTCGGTTGAAAAAGGGCAAGCTACTGCATTAGACTTGTATTTTACCCTTTTGAACCAACTGCAAATGTTATTTGCCTGTAGGAAAACGACATTTCATTAGAAGCTTTTTTTAACAGACGATTTTTACTAGGCTACTAAAACTCACAATAAAAAGTAGACAATTTATATACGAGGTAAAATTCATGCAACGTGTTTCCATAGTTAAAGCGCTGGGCGCCACAGCCCCTGTAGAAAACATTATTCTTTGTGGGTGGGTGCGTACTCGTCGCGATGCCAAAGGTTTTAGTTTTTTAGAACTGAATGACGGTTCGTGCCTTGCCAATATTCAATGCATTGTAGATGAAGGCACCGCTGCTTATGACAGTATGACCGATGTAAATACCGGAGCTGCCGTGCGCATTAGCGGTGATTTAGTGGCCTCCCTTGGTAAGGGGCAAAGCTTTGAAGTGCGTGCCAAAGATTTGTTGGTTTATGGTCTTGCCGACCAAGAAACTTTTCCTCTGCAAAAAAAACGTCATTCCGACGAATTTTTACGCAGCATAGCGCATTTGCGTTCGCGCACCAATAAATACGGCGCCGCTTTTCGTATTCGCTCCGAGGCTGCCATGGCTGTGCATGATTATTTTCGTAAAGAAGGCTTTTATCACGTGCACACGCCTATTTTGACAGGGTCAGACTGCGAAGGCGCTGGCGAAATGTTTCGTGTGAGCACGCTTTCTTTGGGAGAAAAAGATCTTAGTAAAGATTTTTTTGGTAAAGAAGCCAACCTCACCGTTTCTGGACAATTAGAGGCTGAAGCCATGGCTTTGGGCTTGGGCAAAGTGTACACTTTTGGCCCCACCTTTCGTGCAGAAAATTCTAATACCCCCCGTCACGCTGCAGAATTTTGGATGATTGAACCTGAAATGGCCTTTGCCGATTTACAAGACAATATGGATCTTGGTGAAGGTTTAACATGTCATGTCATCGAGCATATTTTGAGCAAATGCGCTGAAGATATGGCCCTATTTAATAAATTTGTCGATACAGATTTAATACAGCGTTTGCAGAGCATGCTCTCTAAGCCTTTTGCGCGGGTTTCCTATCGTGAGGGTGTGGATATTTTGCAAAAGTGCGGTAAAAAGTTCGAATTTCCTGTGTCTTTTGGTACCGACTTGCAGACGGAACACGAACGCTATTTGGCCGAAGAGCATTTCAAACACCCTGTCATTGTTTATGATTATCCTAAGGATATTAAAGCTTTTTATATGCGCCTTAATGATGATGGTGAAACAGTGGCAGCTATGGATATTTTGGTGCCGCGCATTGGTGAGCTTGTGGGCGGTTCCCAACGTGAAGAGCGTCTTCCTGTATTAGAAAAACGCATCACAGATATGGGGCAAGATCTGGCAGATTTTTGGTGGTATTTAGATTTGCGCCGCTTTGGCAGCGTGCCTCATGCAGGCTTTGGCCTTGGATTTGAACGTTTGCTTATGCTGCTTACGGGGATTACAAATATTCGTGATGTTATTGCTTTTCCTCGTACCCCCGGCAATATTGAATTTTAGTGGGACGATACTAGGCATATTTTCGGAGGGGAGGGGAGAACTGAAAAGCAGTTCTTCCCTCCCTTACCTTTGCTCTCTTTTCCCAAAAATACTTTAGACAAACCCTTCTTTGAAACCTCTGCGCAATTAAAAAATCATGGATTGCTTCGTCGCTGCGCTCCTCGCAATGACTTGGTATTACAAAGAAAGTCATTGCGAGCGAGGCGAAGCAATCCATGTGTTTTAATGTTTTTTAGAATTATGCAGAGGTCTCTCTTTGTACGCACATGTGTAAAGTTTAAAAAAAACATACTATTTTAGTAAGAAAGTATATTTATTGCTCGTTATTGTCCTTTGTGAAGTAAAAAAGTGCAAATTTTGAAAAAAATGCCTCAGAAAAAAATTGCTATCTGTTTTATTTTATTAAAATAAAGCGCTCACTCTATTTTTATCGCAAAAAACGGCTAAAACACTTGACACAGCAACGGTTTTAGCCTATTTTTCAAGCACGCAGAGTATTGCGTGTGGTCATCTTTCCCCAGATGACCCTTTAATAAACAGACCATTCTTAATTTATGGTGTCTGTGGGCTTTTTAGCCTGGGGCAACACGCCCCGTCGCATGGCTTTCTCCTTTATGCCATGCGCCATATATTCCCCTCTTTGTAGCACAGGTCTTCTGTGCACTTTGTTTGTGTTGCTCTATTTTTGGCATGACACTTTTGCAGTACGTTTAAATGCTAAAATTTATAACTAAAAGGAAATTACCATGGCCGACATTCAGTTACAAAAACCAGCAGCTGGTCAAACTACCACCATCGCCCCCGCTCCAGAAGATCGCTTAGTTCTTCAGTTTGAAACTGGCGATGCTACTCTTACCCGTAGTGGTGACAACTTGAACATGGCTTTTGAAGACGGTTCTACTGTATCTTTGACCAATTTCTATCAAGCTTATACTGCTGAAAATATGCCCACCTTCGTCATTGGCGATGCAGAAATCGGCGGCGAACAATTCTTCGAAGGCATGTCTGACGACTTAATGCCTGCGGCCGGTCCTGGCGCCGGTGCTACCCCCACCAGCGGTGGCACAACCGTAGATACCATCGCCGGCACCTTGCTTGGCGGTATTGACCGTCTTGGTCGTCTTGACCAAGAATATCCTGGCGTTGCCGCCATCGACGAAGCCCCTGAAGGGTTTGCGAACAATGCGCCTATTATTATCGGTATTACTGTACTTCCCGATAACGATCTTGAAGCCTCTGTAAACGATTTTGCCATGTTTGAAAAAGGCGTAGGTCGTGATAATGTTACAGACGCAGATATTACAAATACTGCTCCAAACAGCGAGTATACGGGTGATATTTTTGCCCGCGGTCAAATCAACGCCACCGACCCCGAAGGTGACACCTTAACATATGGCTATACTGGTGGTGCTCTGCAATTTGGTAGTGTTACTATTGACTCCGCTACAGGCTTATTTGAATATACCTTTGATGATGGTGCTCATAGCAGCTTAAACCACGGCGAATCCTATACTGAGACTCTTACTTTCAGCGTTAGCGATGGCCTTAATACTGTGTTTGTAAGCACTACGGTAACCGTTACGGGTACCAATGATAAGCCTACACTTACCCTTGAAGCCCTTGCTCCTGTAACAGAAGATTCGAACGCTTACGTGGTGACAGGTCAGGCCTTTGCAAGTGACGACGATCACGATAATTTTGGTACTGTTGCTGGTGATGGAGTTGCTGATAACGACTCAGACGCTCTTGCACTTGAGTTCTTTGTTGCTGCTGGAAACGCTGGTGCTACTGATGACGAAACTGGTCCAACTTTATCTTCCAACCTTGGTCAGTCTGTTGGCTCCACGACGGGTAATGATTGGGGTTCATTCAGCATTGACGCAGCGGGTAAATATACTTTTGAATTGAATAATGCTAAGGCTCAAGCTCTTGGTGAATATGACCCTCAAGACCCTAGTACTTACCAAGACCTTTCTTATACTGTATACGTGAAAGACCAACACGGCGCTTGGAAGTCTGAAGTCGTGACTGTACGAGTGCAAGGTGATAATGATGTGCCGCAGATTGAATTTACAACCCCAGGTACAGATGGTAACGTTCACACAACTCACGATGACTACTTTGATGCAACTCCTGACGTAGGCAGCACCAATATGGCTGGTGGTTCTTTCACA
>CAYJHX010000012.1:0-18462 GCA_964369395.1 uncultured Desulfovibrionaceae bacterium | reverse complement strand
TAAAACGAAGCAGATACATTGGGCTAGCAAAAGTTGAAACAGAGTTACTCATAACGGGAATAGCCTTTAACATCAAAAAAGCAACAAAATTTGTAAGCCAGACAGGATAGGTGCGCCCAAATTCTGTCATTTTGAGCCAAATCTAGCTCAAAATGGCAGAAAAAAGATAGAAATACATCAAGACACAAGCTTGAAATTAGAAAATTTTATCCCAAAATTAGACATGAACAGGATTTTAAGAATTGTTCAGAGGTCTTGCTTTATCTTTATTGCGCTCTCCTTTGGCAACAGAAACCAAGGTGGCCCCGCCTGCAGCAAAAAGCATGAACACAATTTGCAAGAATATAACAATGGGCTCTGCCACATTGACAGCAGCCTTGCGTCGGTCCCCATGGTTTGCCCCACAATAATACCGTCTACAATACAAGCAATCATCATGGACATACCACTCAAAGTCGTTGGAATAAGATATTCCTTAAACTTTTTTTCTAAAAGGTGTCCATTTCGCTTAAATGTTTTTGATTGCATTATTTGCCCTCATCAAAAAAACCCAATGTGGAAAGCGCCTGTAAAAATTGATGAATATAACTGATTGAAGTGTTTGGCCACGCAAAACCCATACGGTAAAGCACTTGGCTTGTGTACGCATTATCCACTTCAATGGCCTGAGCATTTGCGTATTCGCCGTATTGTTCGTAGGCAAGAAGCGTGGTGAGTTTTTGAGCCTTTTCACTGTCTCCTTTGGCGTCATCAAGCTTATTTTGAAATTCGTCATCCTCTGTGAGTTCAATATCCATTTGAAGATGGCGCATAGTTAAGATAACATCCCCAAGAAATACATTGTGATTATTAAAAGGGTGGAAGACACAACACGTTGATGGCGTTTGTGCAAGCAATAACACCGCCTTGGCTGTGCTATCTATGGGGGAGAATTCCATTTGCGTTTGCATGGCGCTTAGCGGAAAGGCGCCCACAGCAGTATAGGCGCGCAAGCGTCCGGCTGAGGCATTTGTGGTGAAATTAATTTGAAATTCTCCATCGCTTTCACGCGCTGCCAAGTTCCCTACACGCATGATTTTAGCGTCTAGTCCGTCTTGTATGGCTTCAAAAATCACACGCTCAGCCATAAACTTACTATGCACGTATTGATTGCTCACATCTTGACCAAAAAAGAACGTATCTTCTGTGAGTTTTTGTGTGGAGGCTGGTATGTCATTTATACGGTCACCGGCGACACTTACCGTGGAAATATGGATAAAGCGTATACCTCGTGGCTTACAAAAAGATGCCATCATCTTAACGCTGCCCACATTTACATCTTCTATTTCACTGTCCTTGGCAAAGTGCTTTACGGAAGCAGCACAATTTATGAGCGTATTTATGGGGGCATCTTGCAAATCATTTTGCCAATCTTGCTTTGTTACGTCCCCCTGCACCACAAAAATACGCGTGCCAAAGAGCTCTTCATAGCTGTTTTCAAAATAATAAAAGAGCTGTGTTTTCAAACGATTTTGTGCGCTGACGCCGTTTTTATCACGCAGTACGCAATAGGCAATGCCCTCTTCATTTTCAAGGAAAGAATGTAAAACGTGGATTCCTAAAAAGCCTACAGCGCCGGCAAGCAATATATTGCCAAGAGGATATTTTTCCCCTGCCAAATATTCTTGCAATGTATTGGCCTTTAATACGCTGTCAAACTTGCCATAGTCATAATCAGTAACATCCGTTACCGCTGTGTCTGTTTTTTGCTCTCCACGTAATTTTTCTGCCAAAGCTCTGGGGCTTGAATGGGCAAAAATATCTCCATAAGAAATGGTAATGCCTTTTTCTTGCGTCATAACGAGCACATTGGTCACGCTGAGGGAAGAACCACCAAGATCGAAAAAGCTGTCCAACACACCCACCTGTTCCAACTGTAAAACTTCGGCAAAAATGTTGCAGAGCATGCTCTCCAGCTCATTTTTAGGTTCATGGTAGGAAAGGTTTTTCTTTTGTTGCTGCGGTGTTTGCAACTCTTTTTCATCCAGTTTTCCATTGGGAGTTACCGGAAAATGCGAGAGCTGTGCATAGGCTATGGGCACCATATAAGACGTCAGCTTCGTTTGTAGATAGGATTTAAGGTCTGCCTCGTTCACTTCATGTGCGGCGCAAAACCATGCGCACAAATGCTCCGTGCCGCCAAAGTCACGCACGCGCACCACAGCTTGAGTTATACCTTCGTAAGAAATGAGTACTTGCTCAATTTCCCCCGGTTCTATGCGTAGCCCGCGTAATTTTAATTGCCTATCGCAGCGCCCTAAGATGACAACATCCCCTGCATCATTCCATTTTGCATAGTCGCCGCTTTTATAGACTCGCTCATTGGCAAAAGTGATAAATTGGCGCGCAGTCAAGTCCTCACGGTTACAATATCCGCGTGAAACACCGGCTCCGCCCACATAGAGTTCTCCCATAACGCCTATGGGCAAAATATTGCCGTGCGTATCCACAATGTATTCATTGACACCCAAAAGCGGTTTCCCCACAGTTATTTCTTTTTCATGGGTCAAATCTTTTTCATTACTGGAAATGGTAATTTCTGTAGGGCCATAGATATTGATAATACGCGCGCTGGTTTTTCTTTGTAAAAACTGTAGCAAAGAAAGAGGGAAGGCTTCGCCGCCGCTCAATAACACCTTCGCCCGCGAAAGCGCTTGAACCAAGGGCTCGTAGGTAAGATATTGCGCCATGCGCGAGGGGGTTGCACTAAAGGCATCACAATTATAGCGCGTCACCAATGCCGTTAATTTTTGTGGATTATTGGCGCTTTCGTCATCGGCAAGCACCACAGTAAGCCCATTGCACAAAGAGCCTGCTGTATCGCTAATGGACAAATCAAAGGCCACTGTGGTGACAGAAAGCATAACCTTAGCCTCTTGTGCCAAGGCGTGAATAAAAACATTCGCTTCATGATTGCACACATGATTACTAATATTGCCATGGCTAATCATGACACCCTTGGGCTTTCCGGTGGAGCCGGACGTAAAAATCATATAGGCTAAGTCGTCTTGGGTAAGGCTACAAGGCGGCGCGTCTTGCTCGGTATTTTCTTGTAATTGCTCTACGGACAGAACGGATACGTCTTGCCAATCTGCCGCTATTTGGGCTGTGCCAATAATGATATTTGCACCACTATCTTGCATAATGTGCAAGATACGCTCTTTGGGATAGGAGGGGTCGCAAGGTATGAAAACCCCGCCGGCTTTTAATACGGCATATTGGGCTATAACTTGCGCACCCGTGCGCGGCAACAAAAGCAAGACACGATCTTGCTTTTGTAAACCGTGTTTAAGAAGGCCGTGGGCCATTTGATTGGCCACTGTATTCATTTTTTCATAGCTCCAGCGTCCGTCGCTGGCAATAAGCGCTGTGCGTTGCGGTGTTTTTTGTACTTGTTTTTCAAAGCAACGGTGCATCAAAGTATCTTCTAATACACATGTTTGCGCCTTGCCAAAACGTTCTAATAAGACCTCTTCTTCCTTGGTAAGCATGGAAAGCTGCGTAATGTCTTTTTCTGGTGCTGCAACCATATTTTGCACCACCACAGACATGGCTGTGCCTATGCGCTTGATAAGTGCTTCGCTGTACAAAGCGTCATTATATTGAATACAAATGGCAGGCACGCCCTGACGTTCTTCTATTTGGATAGAAATATCAAATTTGGGTAAGGGATTTGCAAATACTTCACTATGTACCACACTCTGCCCTATCCTTAGCTCATCGCGTAAGCCTAGCTGACACGCATAATTAATACGCGCTGTGTAGCCAAAACTTTCTTGGATAGATAAATGCGGAAAATTACCATACGCAATGGCTTCTTGCAGCATATGCCTACTTTGTAAACAAAATTCCAGTACACTTTGCCCAGGGCTTAACTCTGCACTTAGGGGCAGGGTTTGCACAAACATGCCTATAGTCTCGGCAAAGCGTATATCATCTCGCCCATTGCTCACTGTAGAGATGTACACCCTATCTTGTGCGGTAAAGCGTGCTACAGTGTACAAAGCCGCCGCTAAAAAGATATGTGCCAAGGTGAGTTTGTTATGTTTACAAAAAGCCTGTATGGGGGCTATGTCGGTTGTAGCCACATATTCACCCAAGGCGCCATCCTCACTCTTTCCGTTCAAATCTGGCGCAATGATACTTGCTTGTTCATAATGAGCAAATAAAGCCTCGTAATATTTTTGTGCTTCGTGGGTTTTTTCAGCGCTACACGCTTTGTCTTGCAGCTGCAGGGCAGTATAAAAGCTCATGCCTTCTGTGGTCGGCAAGGTACCGCCATAGGCTTCTTGCAGTTCTTGCAATAACACACCCATGGACACACCATCAAAAACAAGATGATGCACATCTATGAAAACAAATACTTCTTGCTCGCACGTTAGAACTGCCGCACGATACAAAGGGCCGGTGTCTAAAGAGAAAGGTTGTACAAACTCTTGTTTATACACAGAAAATTCATGAGGAGTGACGTTCTTTTCTTCTACTCTTTTTTCCACCGTGGAAGACATATTGTCATCTGGCACTTGCACCAAGACGCCTTGTCGTGTTTCCACATGGACGCCAAGGATGGGATGCAAGGCAATGACTTGCTTAAGCGCTTGCGCCAAGGTGCCTGCATTCACTTGAGAACCACACTTCAAAAGCACGGGAATGTTATATAAAAGAGCCTCTGGTCGCTTAACGCTATCGTAGTATACCCCAAGTTGCGCCTCAGAAAGCTTCAAGCTTTGCCAAGCGTGTTCTTCTGCTATGTACTCCTCTACATTTGTTTCGTTACGCTGCAAAAGCGTTTGTAGAACACAATTTTCAAGCTGTAGTATATTTGCGCCGTCCAATAATTGTGCCATAGAAATACGACAACCGTATTTTTTATGCATCTTGACAGATAAAGCCATGAGGGAAAGAGAGGAAAGACCAAGGCTCATAAAATCTATGGTAGGGTCTGTAGGCTCTTGCCCCGTCAACTCCAAGATAATTTGGGCAATTTCCTTTTCTAAGATATTCAATTCACGGTTGTTACTGCTTTGTGCTGGACTATAGCTTGGGTCTGGCAAACGCCTTTTGTCTATTTTTCCATTGGGTGTAAGGGGCAGCGCCTCCAGTTGCATTGTCATGGCAGGCACCATATAATAAGGCAATTTTTCAGCTACAAAAGCATGAAGAGATTCTATGTCTACAGAATCTTGCGCCACCACATACGCAAACACAGCCTTGCCACCTGAGGGTAAATCCCTTGCTATAACGCGAACATCTTTTATGCCAGAAAATTCAGAAATCCTATGCTCAATTTCGCCAAGTTCAATACGAAAACCACGAATTTTCACTTGTTCATCACGGCGTCCCACATATTGAATATCTCCACTTGGCATATAGCGGCACACATCCCCAGTATGATAAAGTTTTTCATACCCTGCATGGGAGGAAAACGTATTGTGCGTAAATTTTTCTGCTGTAAGCTCCGGCTTATTTAAATACCCAAGGCTTACTTGTGGCCCTGCAAAGCATAATTCACCGGGGGCGCCCACAGGCAAGGCCCTTCCATAGGGTTCCACAATATAAATATCTGTATTGGCAAAAGGTTTTCCAATAGGTACCGAGGCATATTCCTTATCAATAAGAAATTGCGAAATATAAATGGTGCCTTCTGTGGGACCATAGGTATTGTACAAGGGATAGTTTGGCAGTGGGCAAGAGGTGAATTTTTCACCGCCGCAAGTGAGCGACTCAAGATAGGGATTATCAGGATATTGGATAACGTATTGTCTGGCCACTTGGGTGGTAAATTCCGCATGGTTAATTTTTTTCTGTAGTAAAAATTCATGCAAAGCCGGCAAATCAAGGCGAATCTCTTGGGGGATAATGTGCACAGAAGCCCCACAAGTGAGGTAGGTATATATTTCTTGCATGGAGGCATCAAAGCTAAAGCTGCCATATGCAGAAGAGCGTGCAGTATAATCCAAGTTAAAAGAGGCTTGAAATGAAAGACAAAAATTCACAATATTTGCATGGCTTATCATAACACCCTTGGGGGTTCCTGTGGAGCCAGAGGTGTAGATTAAGGCAAACGTATCTTCCGCACGCACCTGCGGTAAGGGGGTATTCGCCTCCACTTCCCATTGCTGTATTTCATCTATATAAAGTACTGTGCCTGTGTACTGTTGCAAAATATCTTGCAGGCCTCTATCTACAATCACACATGTAGCGCTAGAGTCTTCCAACATATATTGCAAGCGCTCAGGCGGATAACTTGCGTCTAAAGGCAGACATATGGCACCTGCTTTCAATATGCCTACAGTACACACAGGAAAACGTTCACTGCGATGGACTAAAATACCCACGGCACTTTGTTTTTTTACGCCATGTTTCATTAAAGCATGCGCCACACGCTCGGAAAGCGTATCCAGCTCTTCATAGCTCAGTGTGTTATCTTGAAAAGAGACGGCTTGCCTTTGTGCATGCTGCGTAAATTGCGCCCGTAGTAAATCCAGTATATGCAAGGATGTATCCACAGGAGTACGCTGACTGTTGAATTTTGTATACATGGCGGGAGGGCTTTGTTCAGAAAGAGCCACAGCGCGAAGAGGCCCTCCTTGCAAAAAGCCTTGTAATACACATACCATCATCTCGCCAAAGCTTTCAATATTTTCATCTAGATAAAGCTTGGGGTCGTATTCAAACCATAGGGCATAATCGTCTTCTCGCTTATGCACGTCCAAGCCAAAATTTGCTACGGGGGCAAGCTTGATGGGTTCATGCGCTATAAATTCACCGCGTAGCTCGCTTCCACGCAAAATGCTTCCTTGATAGGCAAAGAAAACATCTGCCTTCACGGCATGGTCATCGGCAATTTTAACAAAAGGATAGGCATCTTGGCGTAAACTTTCATGAAATTGTTGTTGTACGGCGGTCATATAGTCCCATGTGGACATTTCTTCGTCAATCTTTACATATACGGGAAAGGTGCGCACAAGCATGCCCATGGTGTTTCGTAGTTCTGGCGCACGACGTGCAGAGCTGATCGTGCAAAATAGGGCTTCGTTTTGGCCTGTCATTTTACTTAAAGTATAGGCAAATGCGCTCAAAAAGTAGGAGCTCTCTTTGATGTTTTGACTGCGCAACTTCTCTTGAATATCTTCATTTGTTAAGATATTTTTTGTACTGTTTTTGACTCTTTTAAAGGTGAGTTTTTTTCTGGAGACATCTTCAATTTCATCCGTCAGTAAATTGGAATCTACTTCCACTCCAGCAAGTACATTGTCAAAATACTGTTTACTTTGTGCGTACTTATCACTTGTTACAATCTGTGCTTCATTGTTGCAAATATCAAAAGAACTTACATCTTCTTGTAAGAGCTCACGCCCGTCAATGGCACATATAACTTGCTCCAAAAACACACTTAACGCACTACCATCACAAATAAGATGATGTATATCTGCCATGAGCTGAAGCTCTTGTTCTTGCTGATACACGCGAAAATAACATAAAGGCCCTTGGCTTAAATCAAAAGGTTTTATGAAATCTTTTTCTATGTCTGCATCGCTCATACGCTGTGCTTCTACGCAAGTAATATCGTAGGATATATGGGGATTATACACGAGGACGGGGGTGTCGTTTTTAGTGCACACACAGGTTTTTAAAAAAGGGAAAGAATCAGCGGCTGTTTTTACAGCGGCACACAGTGTTTGTGCATCAACGCCCAATCGCTTGGGTATGCGAAAGCGCACGGGTATATTATATTGTAAACTATCAGGAGAATGCATACAAGCAATGTAAATACCCAGTTGCGTGGCTGTCATGGGATAACTTGTATATTCTTGACCATCACCTACTTTTATTGTTTGTTGAACCTGTTCTGATGAGTCTTTTTTGCAGTTTCGCATGGAGAAGCCTCTCTTCATGTAAGTTTTCATTGTTATGTAGCGAGTATATTAAGGAAGAAGTTTGTTGGTGTGCATTTTTCATAAGAAAATATACATTGTAGTACGTACTTCATACTCATTCTTCCAATAAATTTAAAGAAAAAGTTATGCTTTGAATTCTGTAGGCACCGTATTTTTTTCTATAACACATTAAAATAGATTATTTTTACTGTCAACATGTGGTATTTTGCTGTTCTATTTTTTGGGGGAAACTTTTGCTAGCGCCAAAAAGTTTCCCCCAAACCCCCTTCAAAACGCGCCCATCGGGAGAGGGGCCGATAACAAAAAGTAATACCCCCCTTCCCCCTACGCCCTTCAAAACACGCTCATCGGGAGGGGGAGGATAACTGCCTAACATAACTGTCAATGATTGTCCCTTGAAATATGCTTGCTAAGCTGATGCCTGTTTTATACAGTATTCTTTTCACAGCTACCTCTCATATAACAAACGAATAAATGATTGATATTTTTTAAGGACATATCGTGAAAAAAACATCTTTCGCTACTAGGCTGAGTCTTTACTTTACCTGTGCCATATCCTGCATCTTCTTAGGTATATTTACGTATAGTTACTTACAAACAGAGCACACTATACGAAAAATAAGCCTTGAGAAAGCTAGCACATTAACCCTTGCAGCCACCGAAAAAATTGAACGTATGCTGCAAAAAGTGGAGCAAGTGCCGCTTTATATTGCCCAGCGTCTTGCCACAGACGAGGGTTCAGGAGCGTTTCGTTTAGAGCAGGTGGAAAAAGTACTTGCAGCATTTGTGTCTTCTCAACCGGATGTGTACGGAGCAAGCATCGCTTTTGCTTTTGGTGCATTGCCCAATGCGCCTTTGCGCTATGCGCCCTACTATTTCAAAGAAAATGGTCAACTTCACCAATCTAATCTCGCAATAGACACCTATGCCTATTGGACGCAAGATTGGTACACGCTACCCCAAAAAACAAGGAAAGCTCAATGGAGTGAGCCTTATTTTGATAAAGGGGGCGGTGATACCTTGATGACCACTTTTTCTGTACCTGTGTATAAAAAAGATGCTACGGGTAAAGAACAATTTTTTGCCATTGTAACCGCCGACATCAGCCTTAAGTGGTTGCAACAAATTGTAGACGCCATACAGGTTTATGATACGGGACAAGCCTTTATTTTAAGCCGCAAGGGTGTTTTTATGACACATCAAAACAGCAACTTCGTTTTGCAACACGGCAGTACTATTTATGAGGCTGCTAAAAGTCGCAATATACCAAAACTTTGGGATTTAGCGCATGAAATGACCAGCGGGCAAAAAGGCAGTGCCTCTTTTGAAAGAGGCAGCACAGGGCAACGTGTAGAAGTTCTTTACCATCCTCTTCCCACCAGTGGCTGGAGCCTTGCTCTTTTTGTCCCCATGAAAGAATTACTTGCAGAACTTAACAAGCAAACCGTTATTATGGCAATGTTTGCTGTCATAGGTATTGTGCTCACAGTACTTTTGGTGGCAATAGTCTCTTATGGAGCCACAAAGCCTTTACGTCAGCTCTCAAAAAGTACGAGAGAACTTGCTCAGGGGCAATTGGAAACGGAACTTCCCAAAATACAACATTTTGATGAAATTGGGCAATTGACGCAAGATTTTGAGCAAATGCGCAAAGACCTCAAAACATATCTGGAGACTTTGACCGTCACCACCGCCGCTAAAGAACGTATTGAAAGTGAGCTCAAAATTGCACGTTCTATTCAAGAAAGTTTTGTGCCAAAAAAATTCCCTCCATTTCCTGAGCATAACGAACTGGATATTTTTGCCTCCCTACTGCCTGCTCGTGAAGTGGGTGGTGATTTTTATGATTTTTTTATTTTGGACGAAGACCTACTTTTCTTCTCTGTGGGGGATGTTTCCGGTAAGGGTGTGCCCGCAGCCCTCTTTATGGCGGTGGCAAAAACCTTTGTTAAGGGCATGGCAGAGCATGAGAGTGACCCCGCAAAAATCTTACACTTTGTCAATAATAAGCTGGCCGAAGACAATGATAGTTGTATGTTTGTGACGCTCTTTTGTGGGGTGTTCAATATGCGCACGGGTGAGCTTATATACGCCAATGCGGGGCATGATGCGCCGCTTATTATACGTAAGGTAGAGCCTATAACTCCTTTAGTTGTGCCAAAATCTGTGGCCTTAGGCATTGTGGAAGACATGACGTATACCAGTACACACGTACAGCTTTTACCTGAAGATGTCGTGTTTCTCTTCACCGATGGAGTCACAGAAGCTATGTCTTCCGTTGGGGAGCAGTTTGGCTTGCCTCGTCTTTACAAGGCCTTAGAAAATCATGGCACGTCAACAGATCTTGTTAGCAAGGTACATGAGGCTGTAAAAGAGCATGCGGGCGCAGCAGAACAATCTGACGATATTACTATCATGGCTTTGCGCTGGACTCCAAACTTTTTTGAAGTATAAGAGTGTTCTGCCCATTTTCACGAATATATTCCACACTGTCCATAAGTTTTTTTACTAAAAAAATACCTAAACCACCAACAGTACGTTCTTCAAAAGAGGCGTGTATATCAGGTTCTTGTGCCTTTAAAGGATTAAAAGGGATTCCACAGTCAGAAAACTTCAGTATAAGGCATGAGGTATGGGTATTATAGGCTATTTCCACAGTGAGCGTTGCTGCAATATCAGCATTTTGAGGATAAGCATATTGCATACAGTTTGTAAAAATTTCATCTGCAACAATGAAAAGATGCTTTTTGAGCTTTTCTGTAAGTCTTAACTGCAGGGCTATATCAGATAACCAGTTGTTCAATAGAGTAAGTGCTTCTACTCTAAGAGAAAGTACAAGAGCATCTTGCCCGTCATAGTGAAATATTTTTATAACTTCTCCCATAAAATATTTCTTATTCTAAAGTTAATATGGTATCAAAACCTGTCATGGCAAAGATTTCATGAATATCGCCGCTGACATTTCTGATGATCATTTTTCCATGCTTTGCCATATATTTATTAGAGATAAGAAGTGTGCGAAGCCCTGCACTTGCCACATAATCAACAGCCGCAAAATCCAAAATGAGGGTGCTTATCCCTTCTCTTTTGGCTTCTAGCTGACTCTCAAGTTCCGCAGCTGTTATCGTATTTATACTTCCCGTAATTAAGGCAGTAAGTGTAGTATCTTCTTGTATAAATTCAATTTTCATGATTATTTCCTATGTGTTAATTTTCCATTTTGTTTGGATGTCTTATGATGAGTGCGAAATAAGCATTTGCGCTTGCTTTATTTTTAGACACGTATACAGATTGTTTATGCAATCACACTTTGTAAGTTTCACAGCAAAAATGGACTATATTGATATTTACGCCAAACAAACCCCGTTTTGTCCTTTTTGGTAAAGCAAAGCACATGCAGGGCAAGCCATATCTTGTAATTTTTCGCCACACTGACAAACGTGACCATGCAAGCGAGCAGGATTGCCGTATACAAGAGCATAAGCTGGCACGTCCTTAGTCACCACGGCACCAGCCCCCACAAAGGCGTACCTTCCAATGGTAACGCCACATACTATGGTGCAATTAGCGCCGAGGCTGGCCCCTTTACACACCAAAGTTGGTCGTGCTTCGTCCATACGGCGGATATGCGCCCTTGGATTATATACATTGGTGAAAACCATACTAGGGCCGCAAAACACATCATCTTCTAATGTCACGCCTTTGTAAATACTCACATTATTCTGAATTTTACATCCGTTCCCTACAGTTACATCCGGCCCTATGACCACATTTTGCCCAATATTACACTGTGCCCCCAAAGTTGTTCCAGAAAGAATATGGACAAAATGCCAAATCTTGGTTCCTTCTCCTATATTCACTTGTTCGTCCACATAAGAACTCTCATGCACAAAATAGTTTTGCATTATAGTAAAACTTCCTTCAAAGCCTGTGCAATTGTTTGCACATCTTCGTGCGATAAATAAGGATGAAAAGGTAAAGCCAAAATACACTGTGAAGCGTGCTGCGCAACGGGCATATCTTCCAAGTTATACCCAAGTGAGGCAAATACAGCAAGTGCGTGTTGTGGCTTTGGATAATATATATTGGTAGGAATGCCCTTCTCTTTTAAAGAAGCTGCCACCATATCACGCTTCTCTTGTGGCAATAAAACACAGTATTGCGCAAAAACGCTGGTATTTTTATGAAGCACATAAGGCGTAGTTAGGCCTTTTGTGCTTTGCAAAGCCTTGGCATAAGAGGCGGCTACCTTTTGACGCAATGCCACCTCTTCTGCAAAAATTTCCATTTTTACTAAAAGGATAGCCGCTTGCAATGTGTCCATGCGACCATTTATGCCAATGCGCACATTGTCATATTTATCTTGTCCCTTTCCATGCACACGGATGGATCTGAGCGCTTCAGCTAGCGCATCATCATTGGTAAATACAGCTCCGCCATCCCCATAGCAACCTAAAGGCTTAGCGGGAAAAAAGCTCGTGGCAGCGGCATGGCAGGCTAAATTGCACGTGTTAACCCCATTCTGGGTGCCACCAAATGCTTGCGCCGCATCTTCGAGCACATGGAGATTATGTTGTCGTGCTATGGGTAAAATTTGGGTATAATCCGCTGCTTGCCCAAATAAATCTACAGGTATGATCACCTTTGGGCGAAGCTTTTTCTCCAAAGCCACTTTGGGTAAAGGATATATACTTGCATCCTGCTCTTGTATAGCTCTGATAGCTTTTTCCAAAAGCTCAGGACGCATATTAAACGTTTGTGGGTCAATGTCCACAAATATAGGCGTTGCCCCTAAAAGTGCGGGCATTTCTGAAGTGGCAAAAAAAGTAAAAGGCGGCATAAATACCGCATCGCCAGGGCCTACTTCCCATGCCATAAGGGGCATGAGTAAAGCATCTGTCCCCGAAGCACAGGTTATGCAATGTTTGGCCCCGGTAAAAGCACAAAGCTCCTTTTCAAGCTCTGACACTTCCGGCCCCATAATATATTTACCATGATCCAACACGGCCTTCACACGAGCTTCCACACGTTCACGAATACGCTGTTGCTGCACAACTAAGTCAATGAATTGCATATATTTTCCTATCAGAATGCTTCACAGGCTATGAGCAATGACTAATACTCTAGAGGTAGAGAAATAGTTTTATTATCACGAGCACTTAAATAAGCAGCTATAAGCACTTCTAAAGAATTTAAGCCTTCACGCCCATCGGTTTCTGGTTCTGCTTCGCCTCGTAACACATCAACAATATTTTTAAAGTACAATGGATGGCCAAAACCGTACACAGAGGTTGTCTGATAGTTGGCGGCTTCTACTTGGGTATCATAGTCTTGTTTTTCTGCAAAATCCCAAATTTGTATGTCATTTACTGCAACACCGCCTACGCGTACGGTACCCTTTTCGCCAATAATAGTTATGGAGCCTTCTAGATTTTTCGGATAGGTCAACATGGTCACAGCCATGGACCCCAATGCACCAGAGCGCCAGCGCACATTGAGCACGCCAGAATCTTCCACTTGTATGTCGCGAGCTAAAGTACCGGTCATGGCCTGCACATCGGCAATGGGGCCTATAAGCCATTCCAACAAATCCACATAATGACTAGCTTGATTCATAAAGGCACCGCCGTCCATTTCCCACGTGCCACGCCATTTAGCAGAGTCGTAATACTCTTGCGGACGTGTCCAAAAGACATTCATATGCACCATATGGATACGCCCAAAGCGCTTTTCATCTATAGCGCGTTTGAGTAATTGCAACGTGTCGTTACGACGATTTTGCTTAATGACAAAAAGCCGTACATTAGCATCGTCACATGCTTTTACCATAGCAAGGCCATCCTTCCAGCGGGTGGCCATGGGTTTTTCGGTAATAACATGCTTGCCTGCCTTGGCTGCGGCAATGGTTTGCGCCGCATGCAGCCCTGAGGGAGTGCATAAGGAAACCACATCACAATCACATTCCAACAAAAGTTTATTATAGCAATTATATCCTTCCACACTATACTTTTCTACATGTGCTTGCAAAGTAACAGAGTCATTGTCACATACTGCTACTAATTCAAAATTATCAATATGCTTTTCTAAGGAGTCAAAATGATTTTTAGAAATACGCCCACAGCCAATAATGGCAATTTTAATTTTTCTATTTGTGATGATAGGAAACATAATTACACCTCGTGAAAGAATTACATCTGCAAAAAACTATGCTCGTCTTGCCGTGCGTAAAATACCTTGTTCTAAGTCAATTTTGGCTTCGAAACCCAAAACCTTTTTAGCCTTTTCCACACAAGGTATACGCAACTCAATGTCTGCTGATATGGCAGGCGCAAATATTATGGAAGATTTTGAATTCAAAATACGAATGACAGCCGAAGCTAACCCGTAAATAGTTTGTACAGACCGTGCATTGCCTATATTAAATGACTCCCCAATGGCTTCATTTTGCGTCAAGCAACACAGCACCAATAACGGCATTGTCATCTTCCCCAGAAGAAAAAGCTCGACTACCAAATACCTCTGAAGTAGAAAAACACACCATACGCTTAAGATAGGGTAATTTTTTGGCTGCTTCTAAAACTGAGACCTTTGAACAATTCTTAAAATCTTGCTCATGTCTAATTTTGTAATGAAATTTTCTAATTTCAAGCTTGTGTCTTGATGTATTTCTATCTTTTTTCTGTCATTTTGAGCTACATTTGGCTCAAAATGACAGAATTTAGGCGCACCTATCCTGTCTGGTTTACAAATTTTGTTGCTTTTTTGATGTTAAAGGCTATTCCCGTTATGAGTAACTCTGTTTCAACTTTAGCTAGCCCGATGTATCTGCATGAAATAGAAATCTTTACGCAATGCATTTTGTCAAAAACTTCGCCAGTGCTTACCTCAATGAGGTTCCAGAATGCGCTTTCGAAAGCCAGTAATAAAGCACTTTAAATAAATTTGCTGTGTCAATAGGTTTGGTCGTATGGTCATTCATTCCCGCTTGAAAACTCTTTTCTCTGTCTTCATCCATAGCATGTGCTGTCATGGCAATAATGGGGATATGGGCAAATTGCGTATCTTCACGTAGTTTTCTCGCCGCACTAAGCCCATCCATCTTAGGCATCTGCACGTCCATAATAACAAGGTCAAATTTTTCTTTATACATAAACTCGCAGCCTTCAACACCATTGTTGGCAACGGTGACCACAAGGCCTACTTCCTCAAGAATACTTTGTGCAATCATTTGATTAATTACATTATCTTCCACAAGAAGCACTTTTTTACCGCTGAATTGCGTGCGCAAAAGATTTTCAAAACCTTGCTGGCATAAAGCGGCGTTAGATTCAAATTTTGTCCCTAAAATATTCACAAATGCATCATACAACACTGACGCACCCAAAGAATTTACAACCGTGCATATATGGGCAAAGTTAGGCTTAGAGCGTTGCGCATAATAAATGATAGGTATGGCATTAAAATAGGCGTCATCATTTTCTAGGGCATTACTCACAAAAGAAACGTCGCTAAATTCTTCATGTATAATAATAATATCTGGCATTGTCAGCCCATCAATATGCTTTTTTAAAGACAATGTATCTTCAGCAAAAGTTATGTGCAAAAAGCCCAAGGGAGACAAGGTTTCTTGTAAAAGGGCAAAAGCTTGTGCATGGGGAAAAGCGGCAACAATATGTATTTCATTAAGAAGTTTATTAACTCGCTCGCCTTTTTCTTTTTTCTTCCCAAGGCGACAAGTGAAGTGGAATGTGGTGCCAATTCCTTGCGTGCTTGTGCACCAAAGCTCGCCGCCCATAAGCGTCGTCAAACTTTTACACAAAGCAAGCCCAAGCCCTATGCCGCCATAGCGTCTGGTGCTGGAAGTGTCTGCTTGGGTAAAACCTTCGAAAAGCATGCCCATTTGCTCCTCTGAAATACCTATGCCTGTGTCTTGCACCGAAAAATGCAGCAGTATTGATTCATTGCTGTCAGACTCTACCCACACCCTTATTTGAATGCTTCCCTCATGAGTAAATTTTATAGCATTGGTGGTAAGACTAGTAAGCACCTGATTTAAACGAATAACATCTCCCACATAACTGGGTTCCACTTGTGAATCCACGGTGAAAGAAAAGGTCAATTTATCTTCGTCTATCCAATGTTTGGCGGTTTTAGTCACATCATCTACAATGCTTTGCATGGTAAAAGAATGTTCTTCCACAATCATCTTACCGTCTTGAATCTTGGAAAAATCCAAAAGATCATTGATAATGCCGAGCAAAGCCACGCTGGAATCATCGATGGTTTGTATGTATTCTGCTTGTTTTAGATTCAGCTCAGTGTGCTTTAAAAGATGTGTTATGCCCACAATGGCATTCATGGGCGTGCGAATTTCATGACTCACATTGGCGATAAAGTGACCTTTAATAACATTGGCTCTCTGGGCAGAGTCTGCCAATTCATGGGCAATTTTATTGGCTTCTTCCAATTCTTTATTGGCAATTTTCAGCTCATCTTGTACATCATGCATATGCGTAAAGTCAGCGCTAGAGCCAAAGCCGTACAGTAAAGAACCGTCCTCAGCAAAAGAGTATTTGCACGAAGAGCGTAGCCAATGTATGGAGCCGTCTTTAGCATAAATACGCAGCTCCACATCTTGGACAATGGGATTTTGCGGTGTGGCCATAAAGATAAAGTCGTCGGCATTGACCAAGACAGCATCAAAATACTTGCCTACAAGCTCTTCAGGGTCATAGCCCAACACAGCTTTCACACGCGGAGAAATATAGGTAATGCGGTGGTTTTCATCTACTGCCCAGATAACATCGCCTGTGGCTTCTATCACATGCCCAAAGCGCTCTTGCTCGCGGTACAAAGCCTCATTGGTACGCCTGTTGTTAATGGCGGTACAGACCAGCGTGCCTGCCGTACGCAAAATATCTTCTTCTGAGGTGCTCCAGAGATATTCTGCATGACAGTTGGCAAAACCAATAAAACCCCACACTTGCCCGTGCAGTATCATGGGGGCCGTTAGCATAGAAATAATGCCTTGAGGCTCCAATTGATTTCTTTCGGCCAAGGGCATATTTTTCACATGATCATTGATGCATTTTCCTGCCAAAAAGGTGTCCATCCATGTGGGGACAATGTCTTCCATCACCATATTGACAGTCAGTTCATTGCCTTGTTGCGGAATAGCCGCCCCCCCTTCTTCACACCATTCATAAATCTGAGAGGTGTATACACGCGTGTCTTCAGGATATGGCGAGTCGTGAAGATGCCACACATAGACCCTATCTACATAGGTAGCTTTGCCTATAATACCCAACACTGTATCAATAACGCGCTCAAAGTCTTTATCTTCTGATGCAAGTTCTTGCGCGGCCTTGCTGGTGGCTTGCAATAAAGCGTCACGTCTTTCAAGAGATTGCAAGGTTGTTTGTGCTGGTAAACCTAAAGCATTATTTTCGCTTATATACAAAAGAACGGCATTGTCTTCTTCCATATTATATATGACTTTTGCAAACATGCCTTGTTGGCCACGAGTATTTTTTCTCAAGGGTAGTTCAGAAAAATCTTTGGGGTTATCACCAGCACGTAAAAGCTGTGTGTGTATGGCTATAATATCTTTGATACCGGAAAAATGCGCGGCATACGGCTCTTGTTCTAAAAATATAGCTTCTTGCGACAAATGTTTACCAAAACCCATTCTCATAAAGGCAGGGTTCCATTCTAACACTTGCAAGGTGTCTTTTTCCACAACAATGTAGACATCCTGTGCAACATCTAAAATAGCAGGTAAACATGCTGACGCTAAAGTATATTTCATATTATCCTCATTTTTTTCAACAACTTATTTACTACGAGGCAGAACGTTTTTTATTATCCAAAGTGTAAAGCGGTAAAAAGTATTTCAGGCTCAACGGGTTTTATAAGTTGAAAGTGATAGCGCTAACGCATAATCCTATGCTTTTACATCATCTATTGAATTTTGACGCAATGAGAAATTTTTATCAAGAAAAAATATCGCTGTGCAAATGCACTCTGTTCTGTGCCTATAATGTGAAAACTCTGCATAATTATTTTACAAAACCCTCTCCCTTCAACTATAAACCGCTGTATTTTTTAATGTTTACAACAAGCTAAAAACGCAAACTCAGCCCTGCCCAGCGTAATACCGTTCGAGTGGAAAAAGTCACTTCAATGGTATTGCTTCAATTGCCATATCCATTTTCGCCTATAAGCGACGTTCTCACCTTATTGGCATAATCCATAATTTTATGTATAATGTTGATTTCATAGAAAAATAACAAAGCACCATACCGCATGGTCAAAGCTAGTGGTTCATGCTTGTAAACCGTATAGGTTGCATTTCATCATAAAATAAGAGTCCTGCACAATTATTTTTTCAGTATAATTTTATGAAAATTGTAAAAAAGTTTTCAAAATAAAAAACTTACAGCACAAGACTAAAAGGCATAAAAATCAATCGCTTAACGGCGCAAGTAAATTGCACCTACTCTTGATTTATCGGTCGCATTGA
>CAYJHX010000011.1:0-18557 GCA_964369395.1 uncultured Desulfovibrionaceae bacterium | reverse complement strand
GAATAAGCTCTTCAGCCATTTGTCCGCCCACTAAACGCACCAAAGGCGCCGGAAGAGGCAGCCACGCAGGACGTTGTAAGGTTTTTGCCAGCGTTTTCGTAAAATATCCCATGGTTGTCCATTGCGGCGAACACACATTAAAAACTCCTTTCAGATGCCCCTGCTCTAAAAGATAGTGCGCAACACGCAACACATCGTCACGATGTACCCAACTGAAAGGTTGTTTACCACTCCCCACCACACCCCCCAAGTACGCTTTAAAAGGGGGAATGAGCGGCGCCAAAAAACCGCCAACATCCCCTTGAGCTCGACTGCTAATCCATTTTTTTGACCGGGCAGTCCATTTTTGTATTGGTTTTTCTGCTGTCATATCTGCTTCGCCAGACCGCAAAACAGATGCGGAGAGCAAAGAAGCTTCAGGAAACTTTTTGCCCAATACAGGGGCCAAGCGCAGCACGCAACAACGCACCCCCAAAGCCGACACCGCTTGTACATTCTCTTCCCATCTCTGACACACGCGGGCCAAAAAACCTTTTCCCGCAGGTTGACTTTCTGCACACAGGGGTGCCGAGCTACTGTCTTGCCAGGAGCCATAATAGCCGCAAGCCGAAGCTTGAAGAAAAGTATGCGGTAAACTATGTCCTTGAGCATAAAGTAAATGCAAAGCATCCAAAACAGCCTCTGCGCTCAAAACACGGCTTTGTTCTATGGCACGCTTGTTTTTTGCTGTCCAGCGCCCTTGAGAAATATTTTTACCTACAAGATTTATAATAACATCAGAATCTTGTATATATGGAAGTACATCCTCAGCGCTAATACCATTCCACTGATATACCCGTAATATACCAGATTGCTCTTCCACAGGTACTGCCCTGCGAGAAGTAATACTCACTTTATGCCCTTGCTCCACAAGAAAGTACGCCAATGGCATACCAATAAAACCACTTCCGCCTAAAATAAGAATTCGCATAGCTTTCTCCTGTTTTGGTCACGCATAGCACAAAAAACAACAGAAAACAAGTAATTTATCTTTTTATAACGGCTCTTTATCAGCTTTATACACACTATAAAAAATAATTTTGTCACCTCTGGATGTTTTCTGGGGAAACTCGCAACTTCACACATATACAATTACTTTTTCAGTATAATTTTGTGAAAATTGTAAAAAAATTTTCAAAACAAAAAACTTACAGTGCAGGACTAAAAGGCACGAAAATCAATCGCTTAACGTCACAAATAAAAAGCCCTTACGGAAAATCACCGTAAGGGCTTTATTAACCTTTGATTACGTATCAATCAAACCATATCATGAATATATTATACTACCTTTTTTTGAAGAAAACTTCTTCGCTCTGCTTTTGGCTTACCAAGTTATCCCACTGTCTTTTAATCTTTTTTGCGCCGGAGCATGGCCTGCCCTTGCCGCTTTCTTAAACCACTCAATGGCTTCCTTTTCATCAGCTTTTACGCCAATGCCATTTTCGTAAAACGCACCCACATTATGCAATGCTTTGGGGTGTCCTTGTTCGGCAGCCTTTTTTATCCATTGAAAAGCAAGCTCAAGGTCCTTTTGAATGCCTTCTCCTGTATAGTAGTGAATGCCAAGGTTAGATTGGGCCACGGGTAAGCCTAGCTCGGCAGCGGCGCGATAATATTCTACAACCTTCTTCATGTCTTTTTCTACAACTACGCCTTGAGAATAAAATTGTCCCATATCGTTAAGCGCTCTGGCATGTCCTGCTTCGGCAGCTTTTTGACACAATTCAAAAGCTTTTTTCAAATCTTTCTCAACATACTTCCCTTCCTGATACAAGGTGGAAAGATCGTGCATAGCGTCGGTATGCCCTTGTTCAGCGGCTTTTTGCGTCCATTTGGCAGCTTCTGCCTTATCTTGCTTAACACCTCTTCCGTGATAGTACATCAAAGACAAATTGTACTGCGCATCATCATGATTATCACTTGCTGCTTTATTATACCATGCAAGCGCTTGCGCGTAGTCTTGGGGTACACCGTTACCTTTTTCATAAAGTCTGCCTAAAGAATTTTTGGCAACAGTATCACCTTGTTCCGCAGCTTTACTATATAACTCGTGAGCTTTTTTAAAATCTTGAGGTACGCCGTCACCTTCTTCATAGAGATAGGCTAAGTTTGACTGAGCAGTTGCTTCACCTTGGTCCGCAGCTTTTTTGTACCACAAAGCGGCTTGTTTCATATCTTCTTTTACACCTAAACCAAATTCATACATATAGCCTGCATTGGTTTGTGCATAGGCATTGCCTTTTTCCGCGGCTTGTAGATAAAGTTTCATAGATTCTACATATTGCTTATTTTCATAAAGCTTATCTGCTTCATCTAAGAGCTTTTCCATATCAGAAGAACTAGAATTTTTCTTTTTATCAAGCAATGGCGCGCCTTTTTTCTTTTGTCCCTCTTGCGATGCGCCGCTGGACTCTTCTACTTGCTTAGCAAGGTCTGTAAGGCTTGCAGCATGAAGAGGGCCTTGTAAGCAAAAAAAACAAAGCATCAGAAAAAACAAGGAAATGCGCTGTATCACGTTTTGTAACAATACTCTTTGCATGAGTGTCCTAAACATAAAAAAAGCCTCCTTCAAAAAAAAGAGCACCAAAATGGCGCTCTTATGTAATTTTATATAATATTACTAGATGCTATCAGGTAAATAGGAGCGCATTTCTTGCTGCATCATCAAGGGGATGCGTTCTTCAGCGCTGTATTCAAACATAACGGCAGTCCCAAAACAAGAAAAGTATTTACTGCCATCAGGATGAAAAGCTACATTTTCTGTATAGCCCACAATGGCCTGAGCGCCTTTGCTAATAGCTCTACCAGCCATACCAAAGAAGGCTTCATCAGAGTCATAACCGCGACAGCATACAAGGCCCAGCACTTTTATGATTCTACGCCCTTCTACTTGATGGGTGGTTACCACAGGGAAGCGTCCAGAAAGAAATATTTCTTTAACCTTATCATTGGCAGAATCATTTGTAGGACGAGCTTCCGTCTTCTTCTTTTTCTTTGTACTATCACCGAGCAAAAACAGCATGGCAACCTCCTTGATGGCTTTCCATTGTACTTTCTTACTGCAAAAGCTTTGCCAAAACTATTTTAATTAATAAAATAAGCGCATTATCTCTTTAACCTAAAGTGCTAGGCATTTTTTTGACGTCGAGAAGCTGACAAATTGCCATTGCTTATTCCCTTAGCAACCTGTCGCAAAAGTCAATTTCGGGAAGGTTATTCAAAAATAGTGGCTACAAGGAGGCGAAAAAAGCCAAGATGCGCAGTATATTAGAGATACATACGCATTTTGTTTTTTTACGCTGACGACGCAGATTACTGTTTTTCAACAGCCTGTTAAGGCAAAGTTTGCCGCTTGCAGTTGGGTCAAAACCAATAATCTGCTTCATCAGGTGTATTTTTTCGCAAGAAGGTCTGCGGGGTTTTGACTTCTGCCTCCTTCGGCTATATATAGTTCCCATGCAAAAACCTCTTGCCGCTTCGTTGCCCCTCACTCCCGGCATTTATATTTATAAAAATGCTCAAGGCCGCATTATCTATGTGGGCAAGGCTCGTGTTTTGCGTAAGCGTATTCTCTCTTATTTTCGCGAAGAAGGCCTGCCTGTCAAAACGCAAGCGCTTATGCGCCATGCCGCAAGCCTTGATACTATTTCCACCACCACGGAAAAAGAAGCCTTGCTTTTAGAGGCAAGCCTTATCAAAAAGCACCGTCCCCACTACAACATCGTCTTGCGCGACGACAAGCAGTATATTTTATTTAAAATTTCTTTAAAGCACCACTTTCCACGTTTAGAAATTGTGCGCACAGCTCAAAAAAATGGCAGAGAAAAAGCCCGTTATTATGGGCCCTTTACTTCTGCTTTGGCCGCACGGGAAACTTGGAAAATCTTACATAAAGCTTTTCCCTTACGCCGATGCACAGATAGAGCCATGCGCAATAGAGTGCGGCCCTGCTTGTATCATTTTATGGGGCAATGTCCGGCACCGTGTATGGAAAAAATTACCCCCCAAGAGTATTACAAAGGCGTACAAAAAGTACAAGAACTGCTTTCGGGACGCTCGGCAGAGCTTTTAGAAAGCTTAGAAAACGAAATGTTGGCCGCCTCCGAAGCTTTAGAATTTGAAAAAGCCGCGACATTGCGTGATCAATTGCAGGCAGTGCAGCGCACGGTGGAAAAACAAGTTGTGGTGCTTCCTGGAGGAAAAGACTTTGATATTATAGGCCTTAGCTGTGTAGAAAAAGGTATGGCTCTAGGCATTTTATTTGTGCGCGGTGGTGTGCTTATGGATGGGCGCAATTATTTTTGGCCCGCACTCGATTTTGAAGATACTCCGGAACTTTTACTGTCTTTCTTAGCGCAATTTTATGGCCCCATTACGCCGCCACCTCACATTATTTTGCCGTGGCTACCTCAAGAACAAAAAGACATCCTCCCCTGTCAAGACTCTGACTCTATACCTACCACGCAAGAATCGCCTGTAAAAGGTATCAACGAAACGTTGCCAGAAGATGCTCAAGATAGCAGCATGTTTCATGCTTTAGAGCAAAGCTTGTCCGACATACGCCAAGGGCCAGTACGCATTTTTGCCCCTCGCAACGCCGAAGAAAATGCCTTGGTAGATATGGCCGCCACCAATGCCAAAGAAGAAGGACGCAAACACAAAGAACAATCCCTCGAAGAACGCCTGGCCGCCGCCTTACATTTGAACACCCTTCCCCATCGTATTGAATGCGTCGACGTATCACATACCAGCGGTCAGCAAACGCGCGTGGGGATGGTAGTTTTTGAAGACGGCAAACCTTTGCCCTCTGCCTATCGTCAATATGCCATGCCCGACGGCACCAGCGACGACTATGCCACCTTGGCCCATTGGGTACAGCGGCGCCTGCACTCTGGCCCGCCATGGCCCGATATATTGCTCATTGACGGGGGTAAAGGCCAACTTTCTGCAGTACAACGTTCTTTACAAGAACAAGGTCAAGAAGGTCTCTTTGCCTTGGCAGCCATTGCCAAAGCCCGCGATGAACAAGGCCATGCCGATCGCCGTGCCGGCAATATCAATGACAGAATTTTTCTGCCCAATCGCAGTAACCCCCTCCCCTTGCGCCAAGGCTCACCGGAGTTGCTTTTTTTACAACATATTCGTGACTGCACCCACCGCTATGCCATTGGCAAACACCGCCAAGCCCGTAATAACGCGGCTCTTTCAGGAGAGCTTATGCGTATTCCAGGCATTGGCCCCCATACCGCTCGCTTGCTTTGGAATCACTTTGCTAACACCGAGGCCATGACCCGTGCCACACAAGAAGAACTCAGCGCCATCAAAGGTATTGGCAAGAAAAAAGCCGCTGATTTATGGGAAAAACTACAACATTTGCGAACCTAGGCAAGAGATAATAGAGAAGTGCTTCCCCTTCCCCTTTCAAAGCTCGCCTGCACACAATTTCTGAGGCAAAACCTTTTTAGGGTTTTCCAACGGCCTCTTTCATATAACTAAGAGTCCTGCACAATTATTTTTTCAGTATAATTTTGTGAAAATTGTAAAAAAGTTTTCAAAATAAAAAACTTACAGCACAGGACTAAAAGGCACGAAAATCAATCGCTTAACGGTGCAAGTAAATTGCACCTACTCTTGATTTATCGGTCGCATTGGCTACTGTCAACGCTCCATAAGACTCCGCACAATGAATTGTGCAGGAGTCTTAACTTTAGTTAGTCGAGCATTAAAAGTTTTTGAAAAAGGGAAGGGGTGTGGGAGAGGGAAAGAACCTTTTTTCCAAAAAGTCTTTCCCTCCTCCACAAAAATAGACGCGCTACTTAAAAAAACTCATTCTTGGCGATCTGCATGTTATTATTGACGCGTTAGATGGCCTTTTTTTGGCGCACTACTTTTGCACCCAAGCGTAGGTACGGCTACCATTTTCATGATAAAAAATCACACGCAGGCGTGTTTTAGCATCTTTCAAGGCGCCTTGTGTATCTTGTACGCAAAGAGTTAAAGGCAGAGGATCTTGTACTGGCAAAGCAAAAGAAGCGTGTCCGGCATTAACCAGACGATCATTTTGATACACAGCAAGGGCACCAAGAGCGCTGGTTTTTACATCTGCTGTTTTCCAACTGACCATAATACCGCCAAGACTTTCTAAACGTACTGCAATGAGTGGGCTGTGTGCATGGGCGAGTACTTCAAGACAAGAGTCTGGCTTTTGATCGGGAATAAAGGTGCCAATGCCCATACGATCTGGAGCGTTATAGCTTTCGTCCATGAGTACAGCAAGGCCGGGTTTTTTGGGTTGAGGAGCCACCGGAAGTATTTTTTTACGGGCAGCTGGTGCAGTTACAACCTTTGCTTGCGCTGGAGCTTGTGCACTAGGCATATTTTGCGAAAGGTGTGTCGCTTGCATGACAGGGCCACCACGCGTTAGCGGCATGGCAGCATTTTCATTTTGCCCAGCGCCTTCACCTGCTGCCAATGCAGAAGAGCTTTTTTCCTCCAACAAAGCTAACAGAGCTTGCTTGGAGCGGCTAGCCATTTCAAATTTTTGCATATCTTCAGCGGTAAGGTGTACAGAAAGGCTTTTCCAATTTTTAAACGATGGTTCAAAGCGCGGTGCCAAGCCAGCCGCCAAAATTTGATCCGTGGTGGCAGATTTTTTTAACGTCGGTATTTTCTTTTGCGCCAATTCTTTATGCCATACTGCGGGGCAGTGCGGATACGTTTTCATAAATTGTTGCGCTTTGGCTTTATCTTGTTCTGTGCCAAGACCCAAGAGGTACATTTCTGTCAAGGGAAGCACCGTTTGACAGTCGCCTTTATATTTTGGCGGCGCCACGGCATAGGCCAAGGTATAAAGCTGAAAGGCTTTATCAAAATTTTGCGGTACAACGGTACCGGAATAATACAACGAGCCCATGAGCGGTGCAGAGCCGAGCATGGAACTGGCGTATTTATTGGCCACATATTGCATTACCACAGCGCCAAGAAAAATTTCTTCCTTGGTATTGCCTCGTGTGAGTAATTTTTTTGCTTCGTCGCTTAACGTGCTTGCCCCAGAATTTTTTACCAAATCAGCAAGATATAATTTCGTATCCATGGGAATATCAATTTTATACAAGGCTTTTAAACGGCGCACAGCTTCGGCACTACCCAAATGAGCCGCCCGAGTTAAAAGACTTTTTTCGCGCGCTTTGGCATCGCCACCATTATTAGGAAGTAATTGCAAGGACAGTATGGCCTTAGGATGTTGCATGCGCGCCGCTTGCAAGATAAGTTCAAAGCCTTTGAATTTATCTCTCGAATCTTTAGAGGTTATGAGCATATATCCGTGGCGTTCCATGGCAGGAGGATAGCCCGCATCAGAAGCTGCCTCAAAATCTTTTCGCGCCTCCAATTCTAAACGAGCTCTTTCTTTTCTGCCCACGCGGCCAAGACTTTGCGCATGGAACCTCTGCCCTTCGTAAAAACGTAATGGCGCATAATTTAAAGCAAAACCACCCATTTTTTGCCTATACGCCTTTAGCAATTCAGGGTGATTTTCTGCTAAATCTTGAAAGATATGAAATTTATACGCATACAGTCTTTCATGCATAAAATTGGGCGTCAATGCCTTAAGAAAAGCCGCTTTATCTTGCACAGCATCGTATTGCGTCATCAAGGCATATTCTTGAGGGCTTGTCGCATAGGAAAATTTTTGCGGCAAAGTTTTATCTAAAATTCCTGCATCCACTTGATGCGTAAAATACGTGAAAAACCAGCGCGGCATTTTGGAAAGTAAATTTTGTTGTGTATAAAATTGTATCAGTTTTTGAATGCGTTCTTTATCTTGCAAATCTTTAGGCAAGCAGTTGAGTAATTCTTGCGCTGTGGCGTCGTTGTTCGCTACTACACGTAAGATATCACGAACTTTTTGCACGTTTTCTGGAGAAAATTCTTTCAATTCCAACATAAGCAAGGCGATTTTGTAGCCAAAAACTTTTATCAAGCTTTCGCTCATATGTTGCTCATAAAAAGCCAATTCCTGCTCAGCATTTTTGTAGCGCACAAAACGCTTTAAATCGCTTTCAATGGCATAGCCCTTTTCTCCTAAAATCAAGCGATTCAATAAAAATTTCTCTGCGCCGGGCACACTGCGTGTATATTCCCAAAAGGCTTTTTGAGCACTTAAACTCTGCGGCTTGGCAAAATCTTCTTTTTTGGGCACATTACGTAAGGCAAATTTAGGAATACCTGTCGTCTGTGCCAGAGCCCTTTGGGCTTTGACATAATCTTGGGGCGTACCAAGACCCAAAAGATGTATTTGGCTTAACAATTTATACATACTCCCCACCAGTAAGTCGGGAGAGGACAAACGCAATTGTTTTCGCACTACGGCGGCATCTTTTTCTGAAAACTGTACTGTATCTGCACTTATGGCATCTAGAGGAGCCAAATACACATACATTTTATCCCATTTTTTCTCTTTCAGTAAAATAGCCGCACAAATGCCCATGGCGGGAATATTTCCGGCCTGAGCGGCGGGGCCATAAATTTTTAAAACCTTTGCATAATCTTTGGCAGGGATATCGCTTTTTAAAAGCGGATATTTCGCAAGAGCTTGTTGAAAAAGCTCTTCACCAGAAGCTTTTGCCCAAGAAGTCAAAGAAAGTACCAAGAGCAATGAAAGGAAAAGAGAGAGACATTTTTTATAACGTACCATGCAGAGCTTGTATCCTTGCCCCAACAGAGAGTCTTACAAACTTTGCAAAAAAGATGTGCAAAATAAAGACTGTAAAGGTAGGGTTTAGTTGTTTCAGATATCTAAGAAAAAAGTAAGCATTGCGCAGAAATATCTACACAATGCTTGTTTTTTTAATACGGGCGCAGTAAATCTTTTGTCACTTGCAAAAGATTGTATAAAGAAGTCCCTGTAACGTATTGTGGGCGAATGCCCACATCATTCCAACGTATTCCCGTGGGGCTGAGTAAATTTTCTGTAGTCAGCACAAGTCTATTGCCGTCAACGGAAAATACACTTTGGGCTTGACCTTTACCAAAGGTATTTTCCCCAATATTCTTTGCATGCCCATTTTCCACAAGGGCCAAAACAAAGGCTTCAGCGGCGCTGGCGGTCAATTGATCTTGCCAAATGAAAATGGGGGCAAGGTCAGCATAGATACCAAGTTTTGCTGCCTTACGATTCTTGGTAGTGAGCGCGCGCGATGTGGTATTTGTACGCGTTTGTGCCTTGCCAAGCACGCTTCCTTGAGGGAGCAATTCTGCAGCGCAGGTTAAAGCCGCCACAATGTCTCCGCCAATATTGCCTCGCACATCAAAAACAATGGGTTGCAGGCCCGCTTCGGCAAGTTTTTCTGCAAAAAGTTGTGGGGTTTTTTTATCAAAACGCCAAATTCGAATACGCGCAAACCCTTCGTGCTGTAGCAATTGCACGTGGGGTGGCGTAATTTTTTGACGCTGTATCGTAAAGGAAACACTATTCAAATTGCGTTTAACGCTAAAAGTGGCAGTACTTCCCACAGGACCAGACAATTGGCGCACATCTTCAGTAGAATACATACCAATAAGCACGTCGCCTTCTTGTACATTGGCTCTATAGGCCGGCCCACCAGGGTAAGGCACGCAAACAAATTCACCAGCTTTATTGCGCACCACATCCATGCCAATACTGCCATTATTTGCTTTGGCGCTGCGTTTTTGCTGAGCTAACTCTGCTTTAGAAGTCCAATGCGCCCAAGGATCAAATTGGACTAAAAAGCTTCGCATTTGCGCATCATTAACCTGCCCCCGCGAACGAAACTGTGCCAGTTTTTCCGGAGACGGAGGAGAAAGTGCTTTCGTTTTTACTAGTTGCACCACGTTTTTTGTGGGGTAGGCGTCCGCCGAAAACGGACACGTTACCCCTAAAACGAAAAGAAAAAGGACTAGGCAATACCGCACTATTTACTCCATGAGCAAAGCGTCCATGTCGTTTTGCAAGCTTGCGTATTCTTTTTGTAATTCTTCTAAATATGCCTTGCGTTCGCTATCTGACTGCCCAGAAGGTGGAGACTGCGTGCTTTTTTGCAAAACATTGGCACGAGATTTTAATTCGGCCAATTGTTGCCCGTTGGCGGCGCTACTGCTATTCAAACGCGCTTGCATGCTGGAAACTCTGGCCCGCATATTACGCAATTCTCTTTCTTGTTGCGCCACGCTTAGGGTTTTTCTGCCCACTTCTTTTTCTAAAGCGGCACTGTGTGTAACGCTACGACGAGTTTGTGCTTCGGTAGTAGCTAAATGCGCTTCTCTTTGCTGCAATCTTTCTTCGTAAGCGGAAGGATTGTACGAGAAAAAACCGCCTTTACTGGGGTCTGTGGTGCCCACACCACAACCACCAAGCAAAAAACTACAAAGCACTACGGGAAGGCAATATTTTTTGTATAACATATACTATCCTTTTTTAAGTAGTCACTAGATAGATACACGCATGGACATGCTGGCAAGTTTGCTAGACTCTTCGCGCAATTCAGCCACTTGCATTTCCATTTTGCTAATTTCTTCTTCTATGATAGCAGCTTCGCGGCTTTTCTTTTCTGCACGAGCGTCTTGAGCATTGGCTCTTTGTCTGGCAATTTGTTTTTCAACATTGGCAATATACGCGTCATTAGCTTGCTCTTGCTGCTCAATGGTGTTTTTCATATTTTGTAAATCAGAAGCTTTGGCAGCCTGCATTCTATAATCTTGAGCCAGCTTGTTGGACTTAGCGCTCAACTCTCCCAAGCGTTTGCGCAATTGTGCATTATAGGAGGCAATGGCTTTGTTAGAAGACTGTGCTTCCTTGATGCAAGCGTCTAGCCACTGTTCTTTCGTAGCATATTCTTCTTTCTTTTTCGCAACATATACACCAGCGCCCAAACCAACAGCGCCACCAATACCAGCGCCAATGGCTACCCATTTAGCATCACCCGTGGCAAGTGCCAAAATACCACCAAGCACAGCACCACCCACAACACCAGCGCCTGTGCCTTCGGCCACAGTACGTGTGCCATCATCCATTTTCGTGGCACAACCTACAGGCAATACCAACGCGAAGCATAACAAAAACGGAATAAATCTTTTCATAATCCCTCCTGCTGTTTAAGTTTTCCAAAATGTTTTCATCCTATATGCACATTTTGTCTATTGGGATATTTTGTCAGCTTGTATTACTATGAGCTTTCAGAAAATGCAACTGCACGCCATTTTTTCTGAAAACAAAGCGATAACAGCCTGTTGGAAACAGTCTGTTTCAAAAAAAATTTTAGGTAAAATGCCATTTTTAGCCTTTGCCTACAAGCAACGCAAAAAGTCGCATCTTTTTTATTTCTTTTCCACCACTACAAGGGTAGAAAATTGCTCACGCCATTTCTTTGCATCTACCCTCTTGGTCTTGGCAAACTCTTTATGATGTTGCTGCACAAAGGTCAACACTTGCAATGCCAACTTTACTTCTTCGGCTGTCATGCCTTTTTCTGCATCTTTTTCTGTATCTTTTTGGCGTAATACAAAGCTTTCTTCAACAATTTTTGCCGGAAGGTTAGACAATTCTGTAATGCCTTCACCGTAGCGCTCTATAAAACGATCGATGGAAAAGCTTTGCACAGCATGGCGTTTTTTCCATCCCGCTTGGGTAGGTTTCCCTTCCAACTCCTTCACACGATTTTCTGTATATTGTAGGCCTTGCAACGACTTACGTAGTTCTTGCCCTAGAAAATGCGCTTGGCGTAGCCAGCCCATGGCATTATCGGCGTCGGCTTTACGGCGAATTTCTACTGTTTCGCGCAAGGCTTTATCGGCATAGGCAAGTTCTTGACTCAAAATCTTTGCCGCCTCTTCAGGAGGCGTATTACGCAATTTTTGCACACGCGTTAAGGCTTCGCGTACACTGGCATCGGCTTGATCACTTATGGGCGCCACAGAAAGCTGGGCAGGGCTTAAAGGCCTTTGTGTTTTTTCGGCATGGGCTTGTTCTTCCCGTTCCATTTCTTCTTCATAGGCATCTTCATGCTCTTCGATGGCATCACGATCTGTCAATAAAGGGGCAGATAAAGCCAAGCGCAAGCCTAAAGTGGGTTTAGTATTAGGGGTGATTTTATTGCCCCCACGCACCAAATAAAAGGGCTCTTCTTGTCTTTTAGCCGAACGTAAATCATCCTCATTTAAGATATACGAACCACCGCGACTGGTAAAACCCCCGCTGCGGCCTTGATAGTAACGCACTTGATACTGATTAGAGGTCATTTCTTGCACATTGCCAAGCATATCATGTAAACCCAAGGGATTAGCTTTTAACTTTCCCATTTCTTTAAGCTTTCCATGCGAAGACTTGGGGCCGCCAAACCATTCATACGCCCCTAACCTTTCTCCATACACAGTGGCAGCTTCAAAAACGGTTTTTTCTACTTTTTTTCCACCACGAGCGGCAAACTCCCATTCCATTTCTGAAGGCAGACGCACAAAACCGGGAAATCTGCCTGCCTTGGGCAACACATCCACGGCATTGGCATACAACCATTGGTTCAGTGTATCCATAAATTGCATGGCCTCAAAGTACGATAGATCCGTTATCGGTAAATTTTCTTTTTCGGGGGTGAGTTCTTTATCTTTCAGATTGGTTGGCAAGGTACCCATAACAGCTTTATACTGTTTGCGGGTAATTTCGTATTTGCCCAGATAATATATCCAATGATTTTCTTCTTCCTCGCTGGCAAAGGTGCCGCCTACCATCACTTGTGTCACGCGTGTGCGAAAATCTTCGCTCTCGGCATCGCCCATATAAAAGACTTCACCGTCCATGGGGCTTTCACCCTCCACAAGGATGGGACGAAAAGCAAAGCAGGTGCCTTCTGGCCCAGGAAGAACCAAATCATCAACCAAAGGCTGAGGATTACACTGTTTTTTTTCTGCCGCATTTCCTGTACTGGCGAAAAAGCTCCATAAACAACAACATAACAGGGTAAGGAAAAATTTCTTATTCATAGTCCACCTTTACTATTCGTCGCGTAAACTTTCAGCGGCTTCAATCTTTAATAAACGCAAGGCCGCCGCAAGACCTGCCACCATGGCCGCCAACAAGGCCCACAGTACAGCCCACATTTGCTGTTCAGGGCCAAGCTTACACAATACTTCGCCGGGCAAAGTAAAACTTTGCGCCAAGGTATTCATATAATAGCCAATGGCGTGAAAAGCTCCCAAAGAAAGCGCCATGCCAAGCCCTGTCATAACCACACCCGCCGTAAGCGGAAAAGCGCACAGGGAAGTGCCGTGTATACCAAGCAAGCGCAATACAGCCAAAGCGCGGCGCTTACGTTCTACGCTGGCATAGAGCGAAGCCAGCAAACATATGGCACCACCAGCCACAGCGGCAGCAGCAATAAGCCCCAAAATGAGCGAAAGATATTGATCCATCTGACGCACACGCTCAATATCGGCTACGCGCGTTTTAACAATAACTCCTGCCTTCTCCAGCTGTGCAGCCAATGGCGCCACATCGTCTAAAGATCGCGCATACATGCGAAAACGTGAATAATTTTGTCGTCCCAAAAGTAGAACCACGTTTTGCGCATTCTCTTGTTTTTGCACTTGTAAAGGACGGGTGAAAAGCAAATTGAGTCGCGTCACTAAACCCGGTGCCGCCACCACAGCATGAGGCGGTATCCCTTCGTGCGCCTGTACATGCACAGCAAAAGTCAGGTTTTCCCCTTCTTCCATTCCGTTTTGACCATCCGTGGCTTGTACATGCATAAAAGCCTTTCCCTCAACAAAACGCTCAGCCAAGGCTGGAGCCATCAGCACAACATCGGAACTATTTTTCACATCATGCCAAAATTTTGTCATAGCATCTGGTGAGATATCTGGCGAGGCGACCCCTCCTGCGGCATTGTGCCCATCATTAAAAGGGAGGGGATGCACAGCAGACCACGATGGCGAAGCCCATAGGGCTCCGGAAAGTAAATGTAGGCTCTGCCCTATACTCTCTTGTGAACGGTTCTGTAGGGTTATAGCTAAAGGCCGTGTAGGTCTTCCGGCTAGAGGGACAATAGCATAGTCTTTACCGCGCATAATATTGCGCAAGTCTTGAAGTTTAAACAAACTCAAAGGCAAATTACCAGACTCAAGCAACAAAGCTTGCCAGCCCGCAACGGCATACTCAGTCGTAGATTCTAAACGTACAAAGCCCGTGCGTTGGCGAATTTGCGCCAAGACAATGGGATCTAAAACTTCCTTAGTATAGAGCACAGCGGCATAAAATACAGGATAGGCCAGCGGTTTTTCTCCCGCCCAACCGTAGGCTTCTACACCAAAACCATCACGAAAGGCTTCCATGCGTTCTAATTGTATCAGCGGCACAAAAACCATATCGCGCCCTGTGGCTTGCTGCGGCAAAACATCATGCACACGTACTGTACGCACCACCGATTCTAAGCCTCCGCCTTTCTTTTGGCGAGAAATACTTACCTCAAGGGCATCACCTTTTTGCACACCAAGCTTATGAGCAAGGCTTGCCGTCAGCACCCCACTGTCTTCTGGGGGTATGGAGATTCTATACGATTGTAACAGCCAATCGCCAGGACCCGTGGGTTGCATATCGGCGCGCACCTTTTTCTTGGTGCTTACATTGCTAAAAGTACCGGCTACGCCCAATTCGCGTGTTTTGGGTACCACAAAGCCCACATGGGGATTTTCCCCCCATGTCTCAAACCACGTAGCGTCAAAGGTGGAAGTGCCTTGCGGGATAACTTCCATAAAACCTGGATCGTTAATCATGCGCTGGCGCATGACTTCTACCACACCATTTTTTAAGCCAAAAAAAAGCAACAAGGGCAAAGCAATGGCTGCCACCGTGAGTATAAGGCACAATGTCATACGGGCATCGTGCCGTAAATCTTTACAGGCCATCCATATTACTGAAGAAAACTCACGCATACATGCGCCCCTGTACTGATGGAACATGCGACGAAGGCCAAAATAATGTAGAATGTACATGCCCTTGCGCGTCCGTTTTCAAATTAAATTCTGCCCATGCATCGGCATGACGGGCCATAAGCTCACGGTCATGACTGACAATAATGGCCCCTGCTCCACTGTATTGCACCACCTCACGAAAAATAGTGCAAATATTTTCAGCGGCATCACTGTCCACGGCGGCGGTGGGTTCATCGGCTAAAACCACTGCTGGTTTATGAATAAGGGCACGCGCTATGGCCACCCTTTGCCTTTGTCCACCGGAAAGATGTTGTGGTTTTTTGGTCACTTGATTGGCAATACCCAAGGCATCGACTAAATCGTTGAGCCATGCACTCGTCTTTTTTTCATTAAGCCCCAATAGGCGGGCAGGAAGCATAATATTTTCGCGTACATTCAAGAAAGGTAATAAGCCTCCAGATTGTAACACATAGCCTAAACTTTGTCGCCGGATGCGGGCCAGTTGCGAGGTACTGGCCTGCATCAGCGATATTTTCTTTTGGTCTGCACCTTGTAAGTACATTTCGCCTGCTTGAGGTCGCAAAATCAACGCCAGAATATCCAGCAAGGTTGATTTTCCACAACCACTTTGCCCCACAACGGCAATAATATCGCCGCCTTGTAAATGCAACAAGGGCACAAATAGATTGAAAACGGCCTCATTTTTTTCACGCGTTAAGCGTACATCACGTGCAGAAAGTAACATTATGGTAACAACTCTAACTTAATAGCGGTTACATGGTCATCGGGAGCATCGCCTTGATTCAAAGCATACCAAAGGTCTGGGGTGCTATGAATACTTTGATAGGCAGCCACTTTGGCGCGCAAGCTTTCAATAAATTGATCTTGCTCGTCGGGGCCAAGGCTTTCCCACAATTCCGAAGACATGGTCATGATTTGGCTTTCATAAGGTAAACCCTTTAAGAAAGCCGGCACAAAACCAGACTCTTGCAAGCTTTTAGCTTTAGCCAATTGGTCGGCATTACGCGAAGCCGTTGCAGAGACAGCTTGCAACGACGTAAAGAAGTCTGCACTGCCCATTTGCGCTTCGGCACCGGCGGTAATGATGTCGTTAAGCATAACGGCAAGGCTATCCAATTGACGTTTGGTAACGAGCAAGTTCACTTCCAAAGCTTGAATGGAAGGATCTTCCAAATCTTTATCGGTAACCCACGCTTCGATATCGTTGGGAGCTTGGGCTTCAGCAGCGCGGCCAACCCAAGTAACAGTAGCGGCTTTGATAATATTATCAAGACCTTCTTGACTTAAATCACCGGCTTTCTTTGCTGGGGCTTTGTCTGCAACTACAGCAGGGGCAGCAGGAGCTTCAACAGGCTTTTCCGGTGCTGTAGTAGCCACCGGAGTTGTGGCAGGGGCAGCAGCAGCTTCTGCCACCATGGCTTCTAAAGCAGCGGCCAAAGAAGTTGTAAACTGTTGAGATTTTTCTACAAACAACTGCTTATCTTTCGAAGAAATCGACCAGAAACCGGCTTCTAAAGCGCCTTTATTGGTGGTAAGAGCCGTAAATTGTTTTAGAGCAAGACGATTGTACTTTTTCTTTACCTTAGGAGCCACATGGATACCAAGAACCGTCACATTGTTTTGTGTGGCAAGCTCACGCAAGCTTTTTTCATCAAGCTGGGTACTATTCCACTTATGGCCAAGTTCATGGGAAGGAGCATCGCCCACCACAATGACAAAGCGAGCAGAGCCCTCACGCCATGGTGCATTTTCGATGGCGGCCTTCACCCCGGCAAACATATCTTCGTTTAGGTCTACAGAGTCTGTCTTGGTTTCTTCTACACCGCCAAGAGTGGTTACAAAGGTGCTCACATCTTGTAATTCTGGAGTGAAATTCTTAGTTAAATAACCAATATCTTTAATTTCTTCAGAGTCACGATAAGCAACCAAACCAAATTTAATACGCTCGGCCATTTCTGGCTTAGCAGCTAAATTTTTACTCATGCTTTCTAAAGTGTTACGCACCTGCTCAATATAGGGCTGCATACTGCGGGTGGTATCCATAACCCAGACAATATCAAACTTAGCGTCTTTTTTGGTCACAGCCACGTCTTCTTCTGTGGCAGTAGCGGCTTTAAGGGCTTCTTGGTTTACGCGAATATCAGAAGGTTTTTCGCGTTTTTCATCGGCCTTACCACTAACAGCGGCAAGACGCAACATACGCCCTTCATAACTTTCCATGGTGATGGTTCTGTGTTCCAGAATAGGAAGCAAATAGAATTGTTTTGTCTGATCCACAGCCAATTTAGGCTCTACAGAAATAACAGGAAAATCTTCTGGCAAAGGGGTAGCGGCGGCGCCGTCAATATCAGCATACAGTTTCGCTACATTTCCGTCGCGTTGGTCAGGCATTTCTTTAAGCAAAGCATCTAACGGCTCTTCTTCTTCAAACATAAGTACTGGCTTACGACCTTGAGGGTGTGTAAAAGTCAAACACATGGTTTGCTTCCACTCAAACACGTCGGATGTTTTTATCCAGCCTGCAATGGTGCCCTTTTCATCGGTGCCCACTTCATACCAGCCATCGCCTGTGGCACGTGACTCACCACCGGGGCGCGTGTACACAAAAAAGGGCTTAAACACAGGAAGCTGGCCTTCAATGGGCTTTGCTTCGGAAGCATCACCATACAGCACAGCTTTGGGGCGCGTGAGTACACGCAAAGGCAAAGGAGAGCCTTCTTCAATGGACACAGGTTTTCGTGCTTCAGCCATGGCGGAGGGCGCGCACAGCATGCTTGTCACCACCATAAAAAACACAGCCAAACACGCAAAAACAGATCTTGCCATAACGACCTCGTTTGTTCACTAAAATGTTTAAAAAAATGCTCTTGCTTTGACAAAAGCAATTGTCCTCACAAAATGCATGTATACCTTATTCTAAAAATACAAAAAGGACACAAAAATCCCCACCAAAATTTTCTACAAAAGCACTAAGAACGAGAGAAACCTTAACAAAAGGCTTACCACCACAGCACATTATTTGAGAAAAAAGTATAAACACAGCAACACTTACGTGTCACAACCATACACGAACAAAAATATCTCATTTTTACGCACAAAGCAATATTTTTTCAGATGAAAAGGCTTTTTTTTGTCAAAACACAGAAAAACACACACCTTCTTCATTGCTTTAAGCAACTCTCGCCAGCACTCTTAAAAGCTTCACACAATAAAAGCTCTGACACTCTCAAAATTGCAACCCCTTACAAGGTATTGTACAGTTTTTATATAAGACTCCTGCACAATTCATTGTGCGGAGTCTTATGAAGCTTTGACAGCAGTCAATGCGACCGATAAATCAAGAATAGGCGCAATTTACTTGCGCCGTTAAGTAATTTATTTTCCTGACTTTTAGGCCTGTACTGTAATTTTTTTGTTTGAAAACTTTTTTACATTTTTCACAGAATTATACTGAAAAAGTAATTGTGCAGGACTCTTTATATACAATATCCACAGCAACACAAAAAAAGCCCCTCTTCAAACCTTACACGAAGGCAGAAGAGGGGCTTGGCATGCGA
>CAYJHX010000010.1:13756-20593 GCA_964369395.1 uncultured Desulfovibrionaceae bacterium | reverse complement strand
TTGCGCTTTGCAGGGATATTCCACGCTGTCTTAGATTGTTCTGTTTTATACTGTCTGTAAAACGCCATATAAGGCTCTAAAATTTTTTTTGGGACTCATGGTGTGGACAGATGAAAAATCGCATTGTAGGCTCTGTTTTTAGCCGTTCATTTTAGCCGCATTTATTTTCGACACGCATGTTGAGATGTATTTTTAGGAGTTATTTTATGTCTAAGCACCACAAGCAACCTTCAGACGTTTCCACGCCTTTGGTGCGTATCAACAAAGCCCTTGCCGATGCGGGGGTGTGTTCGCGGCGCAAAGCTGAGGAACTTATTACCGCCGGAAAGGTGTTTGTAAATGGGCAATGCATAACCAATCTTGGGCATAAAATTTCTGCGCAAGACGTTGTTCAGGTCAATGGAAAAACTTTGCAACAAAACGAAGCATTTTCTTATCTTATGATGCATAAACCCGTGCAAACCTTGTGCACAGCCCATGACCCTGAAGGACGCAGTACTATTTTTGACGTTTTACCCAAAGAATGGCAAAAAAAACGGCTCTTTACCGTAGGTCGTTTGGATTATTTTTCTGAAGGATTGCTTTTGCTTACCGATGATGGACATTTTTCGCAACGGCTTGCGCATCCACGGTATCATTTGCCTAAAGTTTATCATGTGCTTGTACGTGAAACGGTGACCAACGGACATCTAGCGACCATGCAGCAAGGTATGACCTTGGAAGAAGGGGAAAAAATTGCTCCGGTGCAAGCCCGAGTTTTACGCAAGGATGACCGCTCTACCCTATTGGAAATGACCTTGCAACAAGGCATAAATAGGCAAATTCGGCGTATGTGCCGAGATTTGGGCTTAACTATCTTGCGGCTGGTGCGTGTAGCACAAGGGCCTTTACATTTGGGAAATTTAGCACCGGGCAAGGTGAAAGCTTTAACTTGGCAAGAACTCAAAGCTTTACATGAAGCTGTGGGGTTACAACTGAAAAATTAGTACGTGCTGGGGCGATCAGCCTATTGCAAAAGTCGATTTTAAGTGGCATGTGCACACATATACCCATGCTCTCGTTTGGGTATATGTGAGTCACAGTAAACGTTATGCCAATACAACCACAGTTCCGGCGCCTCCAAGTACAGAACGCCGCAGGCTAGGCACAAAGCCCATACGTTGCAATAATCCTTCTAAGGCTCCGTAGCGCATAAATTCTTTATAGGCGCGGTAATGCTCGCCGCCCACTAAGGCTTCTATGCCATGGGCCAGCCATGTGGCAGGTAGAGAAATATTGCGTTCTGCCAAACAATAATCAGCTATAATTATCTTTTTGGCCACGCGACGAAGCTCGCGTAATATAGTTTCGGCATTATCTTGGCTAAGAGTATGCAATGCCATGCATATACTAGCAATATCAATGCTTTGCTTGGAAAAAGGAAGTTGTAAGGCATTGCCCTGTACCCACAACATCTGGGACTGTTGGTTTTTAGCGGCATGATGCTCTTTATATTTTTTTTTATGGCCTACATGAAGCATGTCTGTATTATAATCTAGCCCTATGCAACGCATTGAAATCGTATTGTCAGCTTCCTGTTTTTGTAGCATATGCAATAAGCCCCCCGTTCCACAACAGCAATCAAGATAGGTTGCTTGAGATGTATTGTGCTCAAGTTGGTGTTTTGCCAAATGGACGAGAGCACACACTTCTTGACGTAAGCCTTGAAGTAAGGGGCCAAGAATGGGTTCGTAACAGCGAGCCATAATGGGGGAAATTTTTTCCATATTTAAAGAAAGTAACCTAAAAGTTAGTTTTGTGTTAGTTTTTACTTGTTTTATGCGGAAATTTTTTCACTTTTGCATTTTTGTAAAAACAGAATAGACAAGTAAGCGTGCCTTATTTAGTGTTTTTACATCTTTTTGAGTGAAAAAATATTCATAACTAAGTAAAAGGTAAGTTTTAGCTTAGTTTTTTGCATTTTTGCAATAATGTAAATACATGTGCTTTGGCTTGCTGCACAAGAGAATTTTGAGGGATGTCTTGTAAAATTTGCTCTAAGTAACCGCTGCGTATGAGAATGTCTTTGCTGGTTGTATAGGTAATGTCATGCACCCATGAACCTAAAAGTATTTTAAAATCATTAACATAAACAATATCATCATAAGAAGCTAAACGATTTTGCAAGACATCGTGAACAATTTTTTCTGACCAACACAAAGGTTCATCCTTGGCATAAAAGGTAACAGCAGATTCTCCTTTATCTGGTAAAGCAAAATGCGCTGCCATGACGCGCAAAATATCTAACTTATCGGCATCACGTACAGCAAGAGCTATGGCTGCAAGTTCAGGCGCAAGGCCTGTGGGTAAGGCAAAACGATTATGCATGGCTACGGCCGCGAGGACATAATGGCGTATCTGGGATGTTTCTTGAGCTAAGATGTTTTGTTGTTTGAGTATTTGAGCGCCAAGGGTGGCATGGTTGATCGAATGCGCATCTTTAAAGGTGCCATAGCGAGAAAATTGCTCAAAGCGGCCTATATCATGATATAAGGCTGCTAATAAACACGCTCTGCCATGTTTTTTTAACACCTCTTCTTCTTGTACCAAAAGCCGCATATGCTTTACCACATATTGTGTATGCTCTATTTTGAGCTCAAGCATGGCGCGTTTTGTAGTGGGAGCGCTTGCACAAAACGATTGCGCATAGGCAGCAAAAAAATCTTCATGATGTTGCAATGTCGTGTTCATGTCCTTGGCAATACACTTTCCTGGAAAACGAGGCAAGCAAAGCTTGAGCATATGTAGCCTTTATGCTAGTTGTTCTTTTTTAACTATCTTCAACTACTCCATGAGACTTTGTGTCCTGCTGTGCAAAGTCCTCTCACCTTCAGCCCCTACAAAAATATTATGTCAGACTTCGTACATCTTCATTGTCATACAGAATACTCCCTACTTGATGGCGCTATTCGCTTAAAAGATTTGTGCACTCGTGCCAAAGAGTTTGGCATGCCTGCCGCAGCCATTACCGATCACGGGAATTTATTTGGCGCAACACATTTTTATAAACAATGCAAATCAACGGAAATAAAGCCTATTATTGGTTGCGAAGTATATGTGTGTCATGACCATACCGATAAAACGTCAGAATTGGCGCGACGTCGGCATCATTTGGTGCTTTTGGCGCAAAATAATATTGGCTATCATAACCTTGTGCGTCTTGTAACTAGAGGCTATTTAGAGGGCTTTCACTATAAACCTCGGGTTGATAAGGAACTCTTACGCAAATATTCTGAGGGTATTATCGCCCTATCCGCTTGTATTGCCGGAGAAATACCTCGAGCCATTGGGCAAAATGACATGGATAAGGCATTGAGCCTTACCCAAGAATATGCCAGTATTTTTCCTGATAGATTTTACTTAGAACTTCAAGTGAACGGTTTAAAAGAACAAGTGATTGCCAACAATGGCCTCATGGAAATTGCCGAAAAAACAGGCATTCCTTTGGTGGCTACCAACGATTGTCACTATCTTAATGCCGATGACGTAGATGCCCACGGTTTGCTCTTATGTATTCAAACGCAAACCAATATTCTTGACCCCAAGCGCATGCAATTTGATTCCACAGATTTATTTTATAAGTCTACAGAACAAATGAAAAAAGAATTTTCGCATGTGCCCGAGGCCATTGCCAATACGGTACGCATTGCCGAGCAATGTAAAGTAGAAATGCGCTTTGACCAGCACTTTTTCCCTGTGTATGAAGTGCCTAAAGACATGACACCGGCTACGGAATTTCGTCGCTTAGCCGAAGAAGGCCTTGAAAAACGTATTGAACAGCACCCCGATAAAGAGAGCCTAGACATTCCCCTATACAAAGCGCGCCTTGAGCGTGAGCTGAATGTTATTTTAGAAATGGGATTTCCGGATTACTTCCTTATAGTACAGGATTTTATCAACTGGGCTAAAGGAAATGGCATACCCGTGGGGCCGGGGCGTGGTTCGGCGGCGGGCTCTTTGGTGGCCTGGGCTTTACGCATTACCAACCTTGACCCTATTCCCTACAATTTGCTTTTTGAGCGCTTTCTTAACATTGAACGCGTATCTTTGCCGGATATCGACGTAGACTTTTGCGAACGCCGCCGCGGTGAAGTGATTCGCTATATGGTGGAAAAATATGGCGAAGATTCTGTGGCGCAAATTACCACCTTTGGAAAAATGAAAGCTAAAGCTGTGGTTAAAGACGTAGGGCGCGCGCTGGCTATTCCCTATGCTGAAACCGATAAAATAGCAAAACTTATCCCAGAAGACCCCAAAATAACAGTTAAAAAAGCTCTTGATGGGGAAGCAGACTTAAAAACGCTGTACGATACAGATAGTAATATTAAAAAATTGATTGATACCTCCATGCGTTTAGAGGGGCTTTCGCGCCACGCCTCTACCCATGCTGCGGGTCTTGTGGTGTCTGATAAACCCATGAGCGAATATTTACCGCTGTATAAGGGAAAAAAAGGCGAACTTGTCACCCAATTTGATATGAAAATGGTGGAAAGTGTGGGGCTTGTAAAGTTTGACTTCTTGGGCTTGCGCACCATGACACTCATTCAAGATACCCTTGATGCCATTGCTCATCAAGGCAAGGAAGTTCCCAATTTAGATACCCTTGCCCTTACTGATACAGCGACGTACGAACTGTATGCTCGTGGTGATACTGACGGTATTTTTCAGGTGGAAAGTTCCGGTATGCGTCAGTATTTGCGCCAATTAAAACCCAACTGCTTTGAAGATGTTATTGCCATGTTGGCCTTGTATCGTCCTGGGCCTTTGGGGTCTGGCATGGTGGATGAGTTTATTAAACGTAAACACGGTGAAGTGGAAGTAGTCTATCCTCATGAATCACTTACCGATTGCCTACGCGATACCTATGGCGTTATTGTGTATCAAGAACAAGTTATGCAAATCGCACAAATTGTTGCTAAATATACACTTGGTGGCGCGGACTTGCTACGTCGCGCCATGGGAAAGAAAAATCCTGAAGCCATGGCCAAAGAACGTTCTACTTTTGTGGACGGTGCAGAGGCCAATGGCGTAGACAAAGCAAAAGCTAATGAAATATTTGACTTAATGGAAAAATTTGCCGAATACGGTTTTAACAAGTCACACTCGGCTGCTTATGCGCTTATTTCTTATCATACAGCGTATTTAAAGGTACACTTTAAAGTAGAATTTATGGCGGCCCTCATGACCTCGGAAATGGGCAACCAAGATAAGCTTCTTAAATACGTGGCTGCTTGTAAAGATATGGATATTGATGTGTTACAACCATCAGTCAATGAATCTTTGCGCGCCTTTTCTGCTGCAGAAAATAAAGTTATTTTTGGCCTTGGGGGTATTAAAAATGTGGGGGACGAAGCTATCCGCGAAATTGTAGAAGCTCGCACGGCTGACGGCCCCTATGTGTCGCTTTTTGATATGGCATGTCGTGTTTCTTTGCGTAAAGTGTCCAAACGTGTGTTAGAATCGCTCATTAAAGGTGGGGCTTGCGACTGCTTTGGGGTTACGCGTGCGTCTATGCTGGCGGTATTAGATACCCTAGTAGCAAGAGCGCAAAAGAAAGCAAAAGATAAAGCCTCTAACCAAATTTCTTTGCTCAGCATGACGCCGCAAGTGGAAACGGTGCAAAAAGGTATAGGTTTTGAGTGCCCCGAAGCTGGTATTGAGGAGATGGAACAAAGTGAAAAATTGCGTTGCGAAAAGGAAGCACTGGGCTTTTTCTTAACTTCACACCCGCTTATCCCCTATTCTAAAGAAATGCAGCGTTTGCGTCTTTTAACTTTAGAAGAAATTCGCGATGACTATTATGTAGGTGAGGTTAAGTGCGGCGTGCTGGTTACTGCCATAAAGGAGATTACCACTAAAAAAGGTGATCGTATGGCCTTTGCTACGGTGGAAGACCTTACAGCTAGCGGAGAAGTAACTATTTTTCCACGCACTTATGCAGAATACAAAGAGTTGTTTCAGTCTGATCAACCTTTATTATTGGAAGCAAAAATTGATGCCCGCAATGAGGCCGGTTACGATAATGACGATGAAGATGATGAAGACGCTCCGCCACGCGAAATTAAAATGCTGGCAGAAAAAGTCATACCGCTAGCCAAGGCTTGCGCCCAAAACGATGCGCCCATTTGTATAGCCATACCGCGGCATAAATTAGACACAGAAAGCCTGCTCTCTTTACGTTCTATTTTGGAGAAATTTCGAGGCAATGTTTCTGCAGAAGCCTATGTGGTGTTAGATGGTTATCAATGTCTTATGCATCTTGGGTACAGATATACAGTACAACCGGGGGCAGAGCTGGATTCGGCATTGGCTCTTTGGGCAGAGTAACAGGCTGGTAAGCGATGAAAATACCATGTTTTATAGCGTAAATTGTTTTGTTTTTTATATAAATGAAGCATAATATGCTTAAGTACAATTTTTAAGATAACTAGAAGGAATAGTTATGAAAAAGAAACTCTGGCGCCTTACGGTGCGCAGTGAATTTTGCGCGGGCCATGCTTTGCGTCACTATCAAGGTAAGTGTGAAAATTTACACGGGCACAATTTTTTTGTGGAAGCCACCGTTCAAGGGGAAAAATTGCAAGAAAATGTGGAATTTTTGATGGATTTTAAAGAGCTTAAAAATATACTTAAAAATGTTTTGGAAGAGCTTGACCATAGAGTTATCAATGAAACGCCGCCCTTTGATACAATAAACCCCACTTCGGAGAATTTGGCCCAATATATTTGGCAAAAAATGGATGCGCAATTGCAAGAAAATGTCGCTTCTGTTTATAGCGTCACGGTATCAGAAAAATC
>CAYJHX010000010.1:0-13656 GCA_964369395.1 uncultured Desulfovibrionaceae bacterium | reverse complement strand
CGAAGTTTTTTCTGAAGGGAGTGTGCTTTTATGGCACTCGACCGAAAGAAAAAACAAGTCTGACGCAGTAGTTTGCCCTTTTTAAGCCTACTTTAAACCCAAGTGTTTTTTTCGTCCCTAGCCGCCACCTCTGCCTCTCTAGCAGCTTGTAAGGCAAAAGCCGCCAACACAGGCCCAGCCACAATACCCACCGGCCCAAAGGCCACCATGCCGCATAATACAGCAATAAGTACCACCACAAAAGATGTTTTAAGACCATCGCGTAAAAAGAGCGGACGCAACACGTTATCTGCCCCAACAACGACGATGACAGACCAGAGCATAAGGCCAATAGAGGCGGCTTTGGATACGGCAAACCAAAGGTAAATACAGACCGGAATCCATACAAGACTGGTACCTACCAAAGGAATGGGAGCCACAAGACCCGTGAGCAAGCCCCAAAAAGCTGGTGCAGGAAGGCCGGCCACGGCAAAGGCAAGGCCGCATAATATGCCCTGAATGCAAGCTACGACCACCACTCCCCAAAGGACGGCTCGAATAGATTGGCGTACGGTACATTCAAAACGGCGTAAAACTACTTCGGGCACGCGAGAAACGCTTCTTAAAAAGACAAAAAAGTTTGTGGCATAGACAATACCTGTAAGACTTAAAGAAATAAGCACACATACACGCACCATAAAGTTCATGGTACTGCCGGCAATGCCAAGGCCTTTGCCCACGATGGTTTGTACAAATGAAGCCAGAAAGGAGGTGAGGTCTTGGGTTACTTCTGTAATCCCCCCTTCAAATCCCGGAGTCATGCGCACCCAAGAGTCTATACTATCAAAAAAGGCTTGCATTTCCGGCCCGTATATCCAACCGGATTTTTGTAATTGATCTAAAATACGTAAGCCATTCATGCCTTGCGGTATAACCATAAGTAAAACAACAGTAATGGGAAGAAGAATGCTGATAAAAAGGACAAGGCTGACGCAGCATAGGGCAGTTTTTTTGTTCCAGCGCTCAAGCAATCTTGAGTACAGAGGGCGCAACAATATGGCAAAACAGCCTGCTAAAAAAACCTCTGTTGGAAAAGGCCATAAAAGAATTCCCCATGAACAGAGCACAAGCACGGTATAGAGTTTGTACAAAATTATTTTCCTTTTCTAAAGTATACACTATTATAGAGGTAAAAAGTTTATGCTAACTTAAAAAAACGGCAAAAAAATACTTTGTTGTTTTGTTGTGTGCAAAAAAAATTCTTTAACAATTCTCTATGTATAAAAAATTTTCCTGCTAAGTCTTAAAAAAATCTAGAAAAAGTCCAAAAAATATTTTTTTAGAGTAGCCAAGCGAACAACTTTGGCACTCATTTTGCTTTACCCATAGTAAGTTTAACACACAGGCAAAAACATCCACATGGAGGACACCGTGAAAAACGTCACTAACACCACTAATGCTATAGACACTATGCTCCATTTGCATAGCGCATCGTCCACGGCATCTTTAGATACTCCCTTGTCTTCCTTAGAAAACATACATCAGCACATGCCTGTTACTCCTGCAAATGACGAAGAGCAAGCGCTGAACATTGTAGAACATTGCTTACGCTCTTTTGGCTCAGACGCTTTGCAAGAGTTAGAAAGCCATATGGAAAGATTACAAGAAGAATTTCTTGCCCACTTACATACACGTTTGCAAGAAAGAAATATCCACTTGGATGAAAAGCTTGTCCTTAGTCTTTCTAACGAAAATACCTTGGTTTTGCAATGCCAAGAACATGAGGAAGCGCTTCTTGTGGCTTTGGGAGAAGACGAGGCTTTACGCGAACGCTTACAAGAATTACGCTCAAGAGCTTTGCTTGCTCATGGTCTACAGTATGTTGTCTCTGCGCGCGATGCTAGACCTACGGCCGATTTTGCCCAGTATAAGGTTTGTGTAAAGGGTATGCTTTCGCACTTTTATCTCAGATAGTGGGGGGCATCTTTTGGCGTAGTATTACAGAAATTGTAAGATGGTGCTTGGTCTTTATTCGTTGTTGTCACCCTTGTGACCCCCCTGTTGTTCTTGTTAAATTTTATTTCTTTAGCCTACTGGCATATCTATCTTTTTATGTCATACTTTTAAAACTACCTACTTGTTTTTCTGTTTGCCTTTTTTGTAAGTAAGGCAATATCTTCCCTACGAGCATCCTTTCACCTTGGTGAAGTGGGTGTGTCTTTTTTTTATTTAAAGTAATACATGAACTTGTGCAAGACTTTCCTGCATGATGTCTTGCCAGTGGGGCGACTTTGGCTTATATATAGCTTCGTGTTGTCTTATATTTATAAAATTCTGCACACTTTTTCTTATGTCTAAATGTATGCAGAAAGGTGCTCCATGTATTTTTTCTGCAAAATGTATTTGTGCAGCAGTAAAGATGCTGAAAAAATAATGAGTTAATGACGCAAGTGTATGGCGCCTATCATTCTGTAATAAAATACTTTGTTTATAATTCTATGCCTTTGGAGAATGCGTGAAAAAAAGTCCCTCTTACCCCACACAAGAAGCAATGAATACCCTACCTACGGCGCACAATATTTTGCAAGAACATGCCAAGCTTGGTGTGCAGTTGCGTAAAGATTTTTTTGCGAATCATACAGAAGATATTATATTAGCAGCACGCACCATGGCTCAGGCCATAGCGCAAGGTAAGAAAATTTTACTTTGTGGTAATGGTGGCAGCGCTGCCGATGCACAGCATATTGCCGGTGAGTTGGTCAATCGCTTTCTTTTAGATAGACCTCCCCTACCCGCTATAGCTTTAACTACGGACACATCGGTGCTTTCTGCCATAGGCAATGATTTTGGATTTGATCAAGTGTTTACAAAACAAGTGCAAGCTCTTGGGCAAGAAGGGGATGTATTTGTGGGCATTTCTACTTCGGGGAATAGTCCCAATGTGCTTTTGGCTCTGGGGGCAGCCAAACAATTGGGGCTTCATACTGTGGGGCTTGTGGGAAATGCTGGACAAATGGCCCCATTGTGTGACATTTTGCTACCCGTACCGCATGCCATAACGCCCTTAGTGCAAGAAGTTCATATTACTGCTGGGCATATGCTGTGCCGCCTTATAGATTATTATCTTTTTGAAAATATTGCTGAACTTGGCCTTGATTTGGTTTAATACCTATTGGGGAAGAATAAAAATTCCAAGAAGTGGAGAAGATTATGCCCATTTTTGAATATTATTGTGAGCGCTGTGACCGCGAATTTGAAGAACTTGTTTTTGGAAGTGAACTTCCTTCTTGTCCAGAATGCGGCGCAGAACATTGTCAAAAGTTGGTCTCACGCCCCTGTCGGCACCATCATGGCGGTTCTGCAGATTTTAGTAATGGTAGCATGGCCCCTAGTGTGAGTGCTGCTAGCAAATGTGGGGGCTGTAGTGGCGGCAATTGTGCCACATGCCATTGATTTTTTTATTAAGATTTTTTTAATAAAATACTATTATTTACAAATAAAAGACCTGAAAAAATACGTATTTTTTTAATGCGCCCTTTTTTTAGAAAGAATCTCTAATTTATTTACTTAAGAGCATTTTCATGAAAACATGTACCATTGCAACCCGTAGTAGTAAGCTCGCCTTATGGCAAGCGGAATTTGTTAAAGCATGCCTTGAAGAAAAATACCCCGGTATTGTTGTGCAACTTATGCATATAAAAACCAAGGGCGACATTATTCTTGATGTACCCTTAGCTAAAGTGGGGGGTAAGGGGCTTTTTGTAAAGGAAATTGAAGAAGCACTTTTGAACAATCAAGCAGATATTGCTGTGCATAGTATGAAAGATGTGCCCATGCAATTGCCAGAAGGGTTGGAACTTGGTTGCATTCCCCATCGCGAAGTTCCCAATGATATTCTTCTTTCTGTTAAGTATGAAAACCTTGATGCTTTGCCCCAAGGGGCCCATGTAGGAACAAGTTCTTTGCGCCGTCAAGCGCAACTGTTGGCATTGCGTCCTGATTTACGCATTTCTTCTTTGCGCGGCAATGTGGACACACGCTTGCGCAAGTTGCTTGAAGGGCAATACGACGCTATAGTTTTGGCAAAAGCAGGTATGAAGCGTTTAGAGTTGACAGCTCCGCATATGTTTACCTTAGAAACACAATATTTCTTGCCTGCTGTGGGACAAGGTTCGTTGGGCATTGAGTGCCGAAGTGATAGAAAAGATGTGCTTGAGGCTTTGCAATTTTTTGAAGATGCTTCCACGCGTATTTGTGTAAGTGCCGAGCGCGCTTTTTTGGCCGGACTTGAAGGAGGCTGTCAGGTGCCCATTGCCGGACATGCTGTTCTCAATGACGATGGAACCTTTACCTTAAAAGGCCTTGTGGCTCAGGTAGATGGCTCTACTGTACTCATTGAACAAATAACGGCGCCTGTAGATACTGTAGAAAACGCCCAAAAAGTGGGCAGCACCTTGGCTACACGTCTTTTAGAGGCTGGTGCCGCAGAAATTTTGCAGGCCCTTTACAACCCTGATAATGAACAATAAAGAGGGATTATGGTAAAGGCACTTCCCCCACATAAATTGCGCATGGTCACCCAAGAAAAATATATTCCTTGGGAAGATAGCACAACTATTCCTACGCCACGTAATGCAGCCAAGTATATGCTTCAGCCTCGGGCTTTAAAAGCCATGGAGCTGGCTTTAAGCATTAAAAAATCCGGTTACAATGTGTATCTTTCCGGAGATTCCCACCTTGGTCGTTCGTATATGGTACGGGAATTTTTGGCGCCGCATGCTCGAAAAGCGCCTACACCACAAGATATTCTGTATTTAAATAATTTTGCTGATACCGACAAACCTCTTATCTTGCACTTGCCTGCCGGACAGGGAAAGGTTTTTAAAAAAACGTTACAAGAGGTTATGTTAAAAATTCGCAAAGAATTGCCACGGCAATTTGAATCGGATTTTTATAATGTAAGCCGCGCTAAAATTTTAGAAAACTTCCAAGAAGCCAAAACTTCTGTGGTCAAGATTATGAATAACCTTGCAAAAAGTAAGGGTTTTAGTCTTGATATGGATGATAGTGGTGCCATAGCTTTGTATCCCCTTGTGGAAGGTAAAAGGCTAAGCGAAGAAGATTTTGAACTTTTAGAAACCGAAGTACGGCAAAGCTTTAAATGCAAAGCCGATGCCTTGATGAATTCTCTAGGCAAGCATTTACGCCATGTGGCGCGCCTTGACCAAGAAACGCGTGAAAAAGAAAAAGAGCTTGAACGCACTATTGCTGTGCAATTATTAGAAAAAATTCTTAAGCCTGTGCAAGCTTCTTGTTTGCGCAAACACAATAGTACCACGGTAGAAAAGTATTTTTGTGCGCTGTATCAAGATATTTTAGACAATCTTGACGCTTTAATTTTGCGTGATAGTGCAGGAGCTATGCCTGGGCCCATGGGGTTTGGGGGAGCAAATGGCTCGCCAAGTATGAGCGGTGCAGGTGGTTTGACTTTAGATCTAGGCCACGGCAATCATGAACCAGATATGGGGCGTTATGCCGTTAATATTTTTGTAGATAATAGTGAAACCAAGGGCGCTCCCATTATTTTTGAAGAGCACCCCACAGCTAATAATGTGCTTGGATGCATTGAACGAGAATCGGAAATGGGCGCGCTCATTACAGATTTTAGTCTTATTAAAGCCGGTTCTTTGCATAAAGCCAACGGCGGTTATCTTATTATTCGTGTTGAAGATATTTTACAACATTATCAGGCATGGGAAGGATTGTTGCGTTCTTTGCGTACTGGCGTTGCGCGTATGGAAGATGCAGGAGAGAATCAAGAAAGTGCCACACGCACCAAAGGAATTGAGCCTGAACCTGTTCCTTTAGATGTAAAAATTGTTCTTATTGGCAATGAAACCTTATACGAAACCCTTTTGCAAGGGGATGAACGCTTTGGTAAGCTATTTAAAATCAAAGCCCATCTTTCAGAACAAACCGAGCGCAATGCGCAAAATATAAAATACTATCTGTATAGAATACTTTGCATTATCAACGATGCAGAGTTGCTGCCTTTTGATAAAAGCGGTTTGGCATGGATGGTGGATTATGGTTCACGCATTATTGAAGATCAACGCCGTTTGAGTTTGAAATTTCCTTTGTTGCGTGAAATTATGATTGAAGCGTCATCTATTGCGTTACAAAAAGGGGAAAGCACCGTAGGTGCCGCTACTTTAGAAGAAGCCCTTGAAGAAAAAACGTACAGGGCCAATCTGGTGGAAGATCTTTTTATGGAAGATTATGACCGCGGCATGATTAAAGTACGCACCTCTGGCGAAGCCATAGGACAAATTAACGGTCTTTCGGTAACGTGGCATGGTGATTTTGAATTTGGCTTACCGCATCAAATTTCTTGTACCGTAGGTGTGGGGCACGGGGGGATTATCGACTTAGAACGCGAAGCAGAACTTGGCGGTCCCATTCATACCAAAGCCATGATGATTTTAAAAAGTTATTTGGTGTCGCTTTTTGCGCGCCGCCGCCCCATTGTGCTTACGGGAAGTTTGTGTATTGAACAAAGCTATGCCGGCATTGAGGGAGACTCTGCCTCTGGGGCAGAACTTGTGGCTCTACTTTCTGCCATTGCTGAAGTGCCCGTGCGTTTGGATTTAGCTCTTACTGGTGCTTTAAGCCAGTCGGGGCAAATTATGGCTGTGGGTGGTGTGAGCAGAAAAATTGAAGGCTTTTTCAATGTGTGCGCGCGGCACGGACTGACAGGAACGCAAGGGGTGCTTATCCCTTATGATAATGTAGAGCACCTTATGCTTTCTCCGCGCATCGTAGATGCTGTAACCCAAGGCAAATTTGCCATCTATCCTATTAAGCATATTGATGAAGCTTTAGAGTTACTTACAGGACTTACTGTAGGTAAAAAACGTAAAGATGATACCTTTACACCACAAAGTCTTTATGATTTGGTAGATAAGCGCTTACAAAGATTAGGCGCTTTTGCGGCAAAAGAAATAAAGGATTTACGCCGTAAAAAAGGGCAGGCTTCTTGAAACTCCCCTTTGTCTTTATGACTCAAAAAACCGCGCAACATGTACTTATCTATGGCACGGCTCTTTTGAGTGTTATGGGGGTAGCCATTATTTTTCCTGTGCTTCCCATTATGGCGCAACATTTTCGTATTGAAGAATCCATGCTGGGGGTATTGGTCTACTCTTTTACCTTACCCGGTATTTTTTTAGCACCTGTGGGAGGTATTTTAGCTGATCGTTGGGGGCGCAAAGCCGTCCTCTTACCGTGTTTGTTTCTTTTTGCTTTGGGTGGTTTTTTAGCTTCTTTTGCTACATCTTTGGAAAGTTTACTTTTTTGGCGTGTAGTGCAAGGCATGGGAGCGGCTTGCCTTGGTGTTTTATATACCACAATCGTGGGCGATATTTACAGCGATGAACACGAACGCCTTAAAATTATGGGATTTGCTGCCACTACCTTAAGCCTTGGCGCTGCTATTTTTCCTGCCTTTGGCGGTTTACTTGGTGAAGTGGGGTGGGCATGGTCTTTACGTCTTTCTCTTTTAGCTTTACCTCTCTTGTTTCTCGGCTTTTATACGCCCTTGCCTACCCATGAACGACGGGGAGATATGCGTAATTATGCCAAGGCCACTAAAAAAATTGTTTTTCAACGCCAAAGCGTGCTGCATTTTGCCATTACATTTTGTGCCTTTACCATATTATATGGTCCTTTAATTAGCTATTTTCCTTTACTTTCTACCACGTATTATACGGCTTCGCCCATGCAAATAGGTTTGGTTTTTGCGCTTTCTTCTTTGGGGACGGTATTAGCTACTTTAGTACTCGCTCCTGTGGTAAAATATTTTTCTAAAGGCAGTATTGCTTGCTTAGGAGCCATATTTTTTGCCATGGCCATGGCTATGTTGTTGTGCTGGCAAAAATCACTTTCATTTTGGTGGCTTGTTGTGCCTATTTTATGTTATGGAATAGGGCAAGGCCTTCTCTACCCTATTACCATAGCTTCCTTAAGTGCTTTGGCACCCACAGTGGGGCGCGGCGCATTGATGGCAATCAATGGCACTGTCTTGCGATTTTCGCAAAGTCTTGCCCCTTTTATTTGCGGTAGTATTTTCTTATACGGAGCTTTTGAAGGTGTTTTTTTCTTTGGACTTTTCGTCGCCATAAGCATGCTTACTCTTACTTTTGTGACTTTTGTTTCCAGAAAAAATATTGACATTTCTTCATGAACATTCTACTTTTCTCTTTTTTATGAGACTGCGCATTGATAAGGATATTTTTTGAAAAATAAAAAAATATCTTTCGTATTAGGGCGCATTTGTTTGTAAAAACCGCGAAAGAGATAATCATGCATACATCTAAAAAAGATGCCCTTTTAGCTGCCGCCAAGGAACTTTTTGGCGAGTACGGCTATGTGGAAACCACCTTTAAAAAAATATCCGAAAAGGCCGGGGTGGCCTTGGGTCTTTTGACACATCACTACGGTAACAAAGAAAAACTTTTTCTTGCTGCAGGCTTAGATGTTTTAGAGCAATTCCTTAAAGTATTACGTGAGGCCACGCTTAAGGGTGATACTGGCTATGATGCTGTACTTTGCTTTTGCAAAGCCTATCTTGATTTTTCTATAGATGAAAATTCTCATTGGTTGGTGCTTGTACGCTGTTCTCCTTACAGTGATATGAAAACCAGCGACGATCGCGAGATTATGAACAGTAGCTTTCAACAAGTCTCTCAAGAGTTAGAAGCATGCTTACATCGTGGTATCGAAGACGGTAGCATACGTCAAATTCCTGTTGCGGATACAGCCCAAGTGATTATTTCGCTTATGGTTGGCGTAAACAGAACTCGCGTGCTGACTCCTTACGCTGGCGATAGCCTGTACAGTGAAGCCATAGAATTTGTCTCTCGTGCTTTGCGTCCTTGCGTATAAAATTTTGCACGAAATACTGGATTTTTTGCTATGTCTAGTATAGTATTCTCTATCAACTGTGGAGAGAGGTAGCATTTTTCCTATCGTTTAGAAACTTTGGAATGGAATATGATCTCTTGGAAAAAAATTTTCATTAAGAATGGTTTGCCGTGGAAGAATCATTCCTCTTTTAGAGATTACATTGAAATTGATACCCTTGAGAAATTATATCAATTTCTTAACGCCGTTCACATTCGCTTTTGCCTAGTAAAACCCTACCAAAATACTAAAAATTACCCTCTGGTAGAGGCAAGAGAGCTTTTACCTTCTTTTGATAATGATATGTGGGAATACGCGCAATTGCCAGGTTTTTCACTGGTAGCTTTGGCGCGCCCTCTTAATTATCTTTCAGAAATTTTTCAGTACGATATAGTTCATCCTATTCTTAATGCTTTATATAGTGCTGAAGGCGCTTCTTGTCCTTTAGAAGAGCCCATTATCAAATATAATCAACAAACCATCGCCTCCCGTTTACCCAGAGCCATTCATGAACCTTTTCGTCAAGATATTGGGCGTTTAGATGTTTCTCTTTTGGATTACTACCCTACTCTTTTACCTTATCTTTTACGCCTTGATCGTGCCCATGTGTTAAGTATGGACGGAGGCAATCAATTTTATTTGGGAGGGGTTTTTGCTTCTTTCCCTTCCGATATTGATAGCGAGCTAAAACGTTTTGGCATGCGCATGGGAAAATTTCGCTATGGTGATAATGATATGTACGAACGTAATAGAATGTTTGTCTATCAGTATCTCATGGAATTATATGGCTTCCCCGTAGTTTCTGAACGTAGAACATCCAGCGCTCTTTTTGCTCGTAAGCTTCATAAAATGGGGGAAAAATTCCTTTTGCGTGTGCTTGGGCAGACAGACAGAACCATTACCACCTACATTGGCGAAGGCGATCATAGCCGTTATCCTAAGGTGGAAAAAATTGCGCTTATCGGTCTTGATAAGGATCAACAAGATGCCATTGATATCATTGGTCAGGGCGGTTTTTTTGTAGACGAAGAAAATCGTGTGGTTATTATTCGGGTAACGTATCGACAGCATGCCTATAATGAGCGAAACATTCGCCAAGACCGTGCCCTTTCGGTTATATCGCAAGAAATTTTGCACCCTTTAACGGGGGAGCCTTTGCAAGGTTTAAATATTATTAGAGACAGTTCTAATATGTTTCTTCGCCTCAACGACATTGTGCGTGGTGAATATACTGGGCGCATTGTGTATAAAAAAACAGAAGTTATAGAAAATACAGATACAGAAGAAAAAAGGTTAAAGTTTCTTTACACTTGGCTTACAAAACATCAACGTCGTATTATTTTTTACAGCGACGATTTTTTTGCTAAGGTCAGTATGGTTGTGGAAAATTATTTGCATTCTCCCACGAAAGAACAGGCTTTTGGAGAATTACGAGAACTGTATCGCGAAGTGCAAGAGCGCTATGGCTATATTCAACAAGCCAGAAAGGTGCGGGTGCTTGAAGATTTGCGCGAAAGACAAATGAAAGGTGTGCCCATTGGCTATAGGCAGATGATGCAAAGTGCCGTAGCGGTACTGACAGACCTTTCTCATGAAATTGTTAATTTTTTCCCATCGTTAGTGGATACTATTATCAGTCTTATTGATGCTATATTGGGAAATCGCTATTTGGTGCGCAACTATATTGAGTGTCCTGAAAGTGAATTAACAGAAGCAGGCATGGAAATTCGTAAGAATTATCGACGTATGGTAGCATTGCGAGATACCTTTGTGGCAGTACGCAAAGCGCGTGCAGGCTGCTGATATTTTTTAGTCATAAATGTGTACTTTTTTGACAACGCTCTTACGCCTACCAAAATCTGAAAACATCTAAAATATTTACTTTCATAAGTTCCTAAGGAAAGATATGCCACACGCATTTTATTTACCTTCTACGCAATGGCCACAAAAAGATATGCCCAACGCATCTTGTCTTTTACAAGGCACAGAAGCCCGCCACCTCATTCAAGCTTTGCGTATGCAAACGGGAGACGAGGTACATATTTTAGACGGGCAAGGTCGACAAGGCTTGTGCCGCATTACGCAGATGAGTAAAAAAGAAGTTTCTTTACAGCTTGTAGAAGAAACATATTTTCCTCGCCCTTGTTCTTTGCCTATTATGGCCTTGGCATGGAGCAAAGCCACTCGACGCGGATTTTTTATGGAAAAGGCCGTAGAATTGGGTGTGCATGAAGTGTGGTTGTGGCAAGGCGATCATAGTCAAGGTAAGGTGCCGGCAGAGGTGAAGGAACATTGGCAAGGACAATGCATTGCCGCCATGAAACAATGCCGCAATCCATGGTTACCTACAGTGCGTGTGCTTAAAGGGGGGGTGCGGGAATTGATAGAGCAAAGCGCAGACTTTCCTCACAAATTTTTGCCTTGGGAAGTGCAAGAAAATATCCCTATGTTGACACCCTCTTTGGCAGGACAGCCCGGGGTAAGCATCTATGCCATTGGGCCAGAAGGGGGCTTTTCTGCTGAAGAAATACAGCAGCTTACAATAAGTGACTTTCAAACCGTGAGTCTTGGAAATAGAATATTACGCTGCGAAACTGCCTCTCTGCTCTGCCTTGGAATACATTGGTGGGCTTCACAATTACCTAAAACAAGTTGCTAATACCTGATTATGTTAAAAAGTATGAGCATACAGCAACCTCTCCCCGAACGCTTGCGTCCACAAGACCTTGAGTTTTTTGTGGGGCAAAGCCACCTTACCGAACGCATTTCGGCTCTTATGCAAGCGAAGCGTTTACCTTCTTTGCTTTTTTTTGGGCCTCCCGGCTGTGGAAAATCTACTTTGGCCTTACTTTTAGCCAAGGCTAAAAGTAGCAATTATATTCGTATCAGTGCGCCTGAAGCGGGTTTACAACAATTACGTCGTGATTTAAGCGGCAGAGACCTTTTGGTATTAGACGAGTTGCATCGTTTTTCTAAGGCGCAACAAGATTTCTTTTTGCCTTTAATAGAATCTGGAGAGCTCACTCTCATCGCCACTACCACGGAAAATCCCTCCTTTAGTGTAACGCGTCAACTTCTTTCCCGTTTGCATGTATTACGTTTGCGTCCGCTCAATGCTGCAGAACTCCTTTCTTTGGCTCAACGCGGTGCCAAAGCACAAGATGTGCCGCTTTCCGATGCTATTTTAGAGGCGCTGGTGGCTGTGTCTCGTGGGGATGCCAGAGTGTTGCTTAACCTTATAGAGTATGTTTCTGCCCTCCCTGAAACGGAACGAAGCCTCGAAAGAATTAAAGTAGGCCTACCAGAGATTATAAGTCGGCACGATAAAGATGGCGATAGCCATTACGAGCTTGCCTCTGCGCTTATTAAATCCATTCGTGGTTCAGACCCCGATGCGGCTTTGTATTATTTGGCTTGTCTTTTAGAAGGAGGCGAGGACCCACGCTTTATTTGTCGGCGGCTCATTTTATCGGCTTCTGAAGATGTGGGGCTTGCAGACCCTCAAGCCTTGCCGTTGGCTGTGGCCTGTCAACAAGCCATAGAGTTTGTGGGTATGCCGGAAGGTTTTATTCCTTTGGCGGAAACCGTTGTTTATTTAGCTCTTGCGCGTAAAAGTAATAGCTCCTATGCTGCCTACCTTTTAGCACAGCGAGAAATCAAAACCCATGGGCCACAACCTGTACCCATACATTTACGCAATGCGGTAACAAAACTCCACAAAGAATGGGGTTACGGAAAAGAATATAAATATCCCCACAACTTTCCTCAAGGCTGGGTGCCCCAAGATTATTTGCCACAAGAATTGGTAGGAAGGCGTTTTTATCAACCTCGTAACCATGGCGATGAAGCTCGCTTAAGCCAATGGTGGCGTAAATTACATCCTCATAATGGTGATTGATATGCAAAAAATATTTCAAGGATATGATATACATTATGGCTTAAATAGCGCTTATTGCACCCCCAAAAAACAATTGAGTTTTTTTGAAAAACATTTTCCTAGTGTCGCATTTTACACAAGAGCCTTTCGCGGCCCCATACGTAAACTTTGCTTTTCGGCTAAAGTAGGTAAATGTGATAGTAGAATGTGGTCTAATTGTAGTGTGGGTATTGGCAAGCTTATGGAATCTGTAGGTGCTACCATTGATATTAATGGCATGCAACATGTGGACAGTGTACAGGGGCCCTGTATATTTATTGGAAATCATATGAGTACCTTAGAAACATTTATGTTGCCAGGTATTTTGCGCCCACGCGGGCCTGTAACCTTTGTGGTAAAAGATAGTCTTATGAAAATGCCTTTTTTTGGGGCAGTTCTTGCCACGCGTAGTGTTATTGCTGTGGGAAGAGCCAATCCTAGGGATGATTTAAAGCTTGTTTTAGACGAAGGAAAGAAGCTTTTAGATAAAGGAATGTCTTTAATTATTTTTCCGCAAAGTACGCGTTCTGTAGATTTTGATCCCCAAAAATTTAATAGTATAGGGGTAAAATTAGCTGTTAAGAGCGGAAAGCCTGTTGTTCCTTTAGCATTAAAAACAGATGCTTGGGCTCAAGGAAGTTTGGTGAAAGATTTTGGTGCGGTGCATCCGCAAAGACCTATTCACTATGCCTTTGGAGCCCCTCTACAAGTGCAAGGAAAGGGAAAAGAAGAACACGCTTACATTACGCAATTTATCATAGAACACTTAGCACGATGGGAACGTGAAGACGCTATGTAGT
>CAYJHX010000009.1:0-20760 GCA_964369395.1 uncultured Desulfovibrionaceae bacterium | reverse complement strand
GTCTTGCCATTCGCGAACTTATGCGTGCAGATATTACTGCGTTAAACCAAGGCGTGCGTAACGCCAACGATGCTATTTCGTTGTTGCAAACGGCTGATGGCGCCCTTGGCGTCATTGACGCACAGCTTATCCGCATGAAAGAGTTAGCCGAACAAGGCGCTACCGGTACTTACGATTCAACGCAACGTTTGATGATCGAGTCAGAGTACCAATCTATTGCTTCGGAAATTACCCGTATTGCCAATGCCACCGACTTTAACGGTGTAAAATTATTGGACGGTAGCCTTTCCGGAAATCACAATGGTAATGGCTTAAAGTCTACTGGTTCTTTGTTGGTGCACTTTGGCACGTTAAATGACTCTGCGCAAGATTACTACTATATCCGTATTGGGGATAGTACTTCTTCTGCACTGGGTCTTGGTAATAATAGCGCAGCAGACGCTGGGCATACTGTGTCTACACAGTCGCAAGCTCAGGCCGCTCTTGTGGCTATTACCGATGCCATCGTGTCTAAGGACAAAATCAGAGCACACATTGGTGCCATTCAAAACCGCTTGGAAGCCACAGTTGATAACTTGACTATTCAGTCTGAGAATATGGCTGCTGCAGAATCGCGCATTTCTGACGTGGACGTGTCCATGGAAATGACTAATTTTGTGCGCAACCAAATTCTTACACAATCTGCTGTTGCCATGCTTGGCCAAGCAAACTCTATGCCCCGTATGGCCATGAACCTTATTGGTGGCTAATGAATAACCTATGCTTGTGTAGGTTTTTTATTCTATATCAAAAGCTTACACAAGCATATCTGTAATGGCTTTGAATATCCTCAAGATTCTGGGTTCTTGAGGATATTTTTTTGCCAAGTATGCTGTAAGCTTCTTTCATATTGAAATATAAAGATAAAAAAATACAGTGCGCGCTTGCTATTTGTAATGGGTCGTGTATGATGCACTCTGAAACATTTTATCTATAGGAGATATCTATGAACGCGAAGAAAATTTTTGCTAGCCTTGTTCTTGTTGCTGCTTTTTTTGTAATGTCTTTTAGCCCTGCTCAAGCTAAGCCCGTAAAATTGGATGAATTTACTTGTGAAGCTTTTAACGCTTTGGGTGAGTCTCAGCCATATATGATTTTTTGGTTCCATGGTTATGTGGAAGCTGCTCAAGAAATCGACGTTTTTGATGATGAAAAAATCACAAAATTTGCTGCCGCTCTTGTGAGCCATTGCAAAGCCAACGCTTCTGAAAAACTTGAAGACGCTCTTTTGAAAGCTATAGAAGCTAGCAAATAAAGCCTTTTTATTGTGTAAATATAAAAGCCAGAGCGTTGTTCTGGCTTTTTTTATGGAAAACGAAAATCTACAGGACAGCGAACGTTTTGCTTTGCTTTATTGGTAAAGAGTATATAGCCGTGCTCTAGGCCAAATTCATATACTTGCTTGGTAATATCTACATCTTTCTGGCAGTACTTGGCTATTTCGTCAAGCTTGCCCTCTTTCCACCATTGTAAAGCTTGCAGGCCATCGGCGCTTTTTGCGGCGTGAAGTGTCGCTGTGGCAATATTGTCCAACGAAATTCGGTAGTTTAGTCGCGATTTTACCTTGTCTAATAAATCAAGGGTGGGCAGGCTGTGTAAATCATAACTACAAAAGGGTTGCAAAACTGTGTAGTCAAAGCGTGCGCTGTTAAAACCCACAACACAAGAAGCTTCTTGCAGCAGGGCAAACAGTTTTGACAATTCTTCTTGTCTATAATGAATGAAGCTATTTGTTTTGCTGTCATAGAGCACCGCTATGCTCACCCCCATAAGTGCGGCTTTATGCCATCCACCTACTTCTTTTGCCGAACGGCGCGTTTCCACATCAAGCACCATATAGCGCTGAGGCGGAGATGATAAACACTGTGATTCTGTTTCTGTAACAAATTCTATTTTAAGTTCTTTTTTTTGATTTTCACTGACTTTCAATTTTGTAAGGGCTTGCAAAAGCTGTATAGCGCCTTCTTTGCTGATGGGTCTGTTGCCAGAACCGCACTTTGGGGAGTGCACACAAGAAGGGCAGCCGTCGCTGCATGGGCATTCTTGCATGGCATGCAAAGCATTTTGAAAAAGCTTGTGTGCATCTGTATAGGCTTGGCGACATAAGCCTGCTCCACCGGGCAAGGCATCGTAAATGAAGACAGCTGGCAAGGCGAGCTGAGCATGCAGTGGCGTAGATATACCGCCAAAGTCATTTCTATCAGCCATAACCAAAAGAGGTAAAAGGCCAATGGCGCAATGTTCCAAAGCGTGTATGGCGCCCATAAAATGCATATAGCTTTCTTCTAAGGCATGACGCACAACATCAGGAATGCATATCCATAGACCTTCCGTTTCAAAGATAGATGGCGGAAAATCAAGAGGGATAATAGAAAGTAAGGTATTGCCGAAAACAGCACGTTTTTCATAGCCGGTAATGTGTTCAGTAATGCGCAATCTGCCCCAATATACTTGTGCGCCGCTGTGTTCAAAAAGCGTTTTTTGGCCTTTTACTTCAAGAATATCAGTATGTTTTTGCGAGCGTACTCGAGTAAACCATGCGGCATGGCGAGGCTTTGCCACAATGCGTTTTGCCCCCATATCTAGCTCGGTAATTTCATAGCTTTGCCCGCGATGCAAATACAGGGCGCCGGGATGCGTTTCCTTTAAGGCGCGCAAAGCATCCACATGGCCAATGATGGTGCCGTTATTGTCTTCAATGGTGTAGCCGCTGCCGCCGTCTTGACCACGCAAATCCACATGGCGCTGCGGTCGCTTTAAAGGGCTGAGATATTCTTGCCCATCGGCACTTTGCAACAGTTGTCCGTCTTGGGTGAGGGCTTGCAAAGCCTCCTGCACGGGGGCCTGCCCTAACCAAAGAGCATCTCTGTCTTGAGGGCGTAGAGGAAGCTCTGCGGCGGCGCAAACCAAATGTTTTTGCAAAATAACGGGATTATGTACATTGATAACGGCTTTTTCTGCAGGGCGTGTAAAAAACTCTTGGGGATGACGCACAATGTATTGATCTAGCGCATCTTCTCCTGCCACCAAAACTACGGCAGACTCTTGCTGCGCACGGCCCACGCGCCCGCCTCGTTGTACTGTAGCCATAATGCTGCCGGGATAACCCACCAAAATACACACGTCTAATGAACCAATATCAATGCCCAATTCCAAAGCAGAGGTAGAGATAACGGCTAACAATTCTCCCGAATGCATTTTTTGCTCGATGTCGCGACGTTCTTCGGGAAGAAAACCAGCTCGATATGCAGAAATTTTACCTTGCCATGGTGAGCCCCCAGAAACATGCCCAGAAATATGCCCAGAAGGCTCATGAGGTTGCGCAGAGGTAGCTTGGTTGGTTTTTGTCCCTCTGCTGCCCAAGGCCCAAAGTGAAATAAGCTCCGTCATGCGTCGCGAGCGGCAGTAAACAATGGTGCGCAAGTTGCGAGCGAGCGCCGCTTTGAGTAAACCAATGGCGGCAGTGGCGGGGCTGTCATGAGGATTAAGAAAAACAAAATGGCGTGGCCCTTGCGGGGCACCGGAAGTAGCAATAACCTGTGGTGTATGGCTTTGGCCGAGTAAGTTTTGCCCAAGTTCTTGAGCATTGCCCACGGTGGCTGTACAAAGTACAAATTGTGGCTTGGCACCATAACGCGCGGCAATACGCTGTATCCGTTGAAAAAGCTGGGCCATATGCGCCCCCAGCACACCGCGATAGGTATGGGCTTCGTCTACGACGACGTGGGTAAGGCCGGCAAAAAAGGTACTCCATTGTTCGTGATGAGCCACAATTCCAAGATGCAACATCTCCGGCGTGGTAATAAGTATATGTGGCGGGTTTTTACGCATTTTTCGCCGAAAATGGTCACTGGTGTCACCGTCATAAATACCTATGGTGGGGCGCGCTTCTTTGGGCCATGGTAGCACAAAGTGCTCAAAATTTTTTTTCTGATCTTGAGAAAGCGCTTTTAGAGGAAAGAGGTACAAAGCTCGCGCATCGCTATCTTGTAAAATGCTTTCAAGTACAGGTAGGGTATAAATGAGGCTTTTTCCGCTGGCCGTGGGCGTGCTCACCACTACAGAAGTGCCACTGCGAACCACATCAATGGCATGGGCCTGATGCGAAAAAAGGTTGGGGATATTGCGCGCCGCAAGTAACGATTGCACCGCTGCCGAAAGGGGACGCTTAGGCGCTGCATAGATAGCCTCCACGGCAGGCACGATGCGATGATGACTTACTTGCGCTCCAAAGGAAGACGCGAGTAAGGCATTGATGTAGTCAGAAACCGTAGAGTGTTGTGACAAGAGAGCTCCTTAGTAGAGGTATTTTTCTCAAACTCGCCATACTTATGAGGGAGCTATAAAGATAGTAGCGCTAAAGGATGCTACGCATGAAAATTATTTTTTTGCCAATGCTAAAATACTAAGGCTTTTGGAAAAGGGAGGGGGTGTGGGGGAGGGAAAAACTTTTTCCGTTTGGAAAAGGTTTTCCCTCCCCCACAAAAATGCACAATTTTGTTTAGAAAAAATTTTTCTCTTCCCCACAAAAATGAGCAAGCTCTGTTTGAACACGTTTTTCCTTCCCTCGTAAAAATACTATATTCTTTCTTAATTTACCATGCCGGACAGAATAAAGAAATAACCTATGCCAAAAACAATAAATAGCAGTCCAGGGGCAATAACTTTTTTGACAGAAGAGGGGAGCCCTACGTTAAAATATTGGCACGACAGTACAAAGCAAATGTGTAAGGGGCTCATCATGGCACCAGCTAAAGCGGAAACAAGGCCTAGCATCATCCACGGTAGGGGAGAGCCTGCTTGGCTGGCCTCCACCAAGGCGAGAATGAGGGGAAATACCGAGCCTACAGCGGCCATCATAATGCCGGTAAGGGCGCCAATAATCATGGGCAGAAAAATGACGCTGGCCCAAAGGGCATAGAGGCCGCCATCGTTGCTGATAAGCTGTTGTACAATACCCCCTTCTGTAAGTACATTTTTAAAAACGCCAAGGGCTCCCACAATAAAAATCATGGCTCGGACGCTGGGCTTGGTGATGGTGCGTACAAAGGCGCTAGGGCCTTGGTGGTTTTGATACAGGCAAAAGATGACCGCTAAGAAGATGGCCACAATAACACCATAATCCAAAGGATATTGCGGCAAGAAGAGGGCAAAGAGCGCTTCAAAGAAAAGAGCGCCGCCAATGGCAATGACTAGTGGAGCCCCTTGCCAAAAAATTTCGCGCCAAAGCCCCTTTTGTATAGAAAGGGTGTCATGGGCTGGTGTGGTGGGCATATTGTGCTGGCGCACAAAGAAAAACCAGCCTAATCCAAAATAGACGACGCTCATGGGTGATGTCCAGAGGGCCAATTCCGGTGTGGTAAAGCCGCCAAAACCTGCTGCTAAAATCATGGCGGGGTAGAGGGGCCATGTCATTTCTGCCGTGTGTCGAAACCAGTAGTTGATGAGAGACTTTCCTTGTTCCGGCATGGGTAATTCTTTGGCTACAGCATTGATCATGGGCGCAGAAAATACCGCTCCGCCGGGCATGGGCAACAAACCAATGAGTATGGGAAAAAAGACCATACGAATGCGTGGTGAGGTGATTTTTTTGGATAATGGTGCCATAAAGCGCTCGGCTTGCCCTGTACTTTCCATGAGAGACGAGAGCGAAAGCACCAAAACAACTACCGCCCATACCGTAAGGATGGACACGTCAGAAAAAATAGCGAGGGCGTGTTCGGCCCACTGTAAAGGCGAAATGCCAAAAAGTAGCGCCAAGATGAAAGAGCCCATAAAGACGGAGAGGGCTAAGCCAAGTTTACGCATGCAAGCAAGCATAAGTATAAAAATGGCAAGAATTTTAAGATAAGGTAAAAGCATAATTTCCGGAAGGTTAAGGGATTTGTTGTGTGTTTGAATTTTTACGGAGCGTTCTTTGTTAAAATTCTTTATTTCAATATGTGGCGTTGTTTTTCGCTATCATCTTGTTTTTTGTGGATAGCTGAAAAAGGCCAAGGCAGAAATATCACTTCCATGCTTTGCCCAATTTCATCAAGCGCCCAGCGTGCGGCTTTAGCTCTATGGGGTGAAAAAACAATTTTGAGTAAAGCTTTATGCCGGTTTATGACAGAAAAATACGCGATATGTTCGTAGGCTTCAAGTAAAAAACGAAACATCCCCACTTGACTTGGGGGGACTTGCACTAAGAGTTGCTCGCTTTCTGTGGCGGGGGCTAAGGGAGGGCCGATTTTGCGGGGGCGTTTTTTGGGTGTTTTTTGCATATTTTTTTGAAATTTTTATATGTTAGTTTATTGAGGGATTTTAGTGGTACCTTGAACTATTCACTTTTTTTGTATTTGCAATCGGTGCAAAAAGGGGCTGTGGATACAAGACAAGCGCGTTTGATGTAGTAGATTACCTTACTTCAAGCATCTGTTCAAAATAGGCTGTTTGAAAAGCGTCAGATACGAGGCAAGCGAAGTTTTTTGCGCAAGAAGTGTACTTTTTTGGTACATGACTGGAGCAAAAAAGGAGCTTAACGAAGTAGTTGGCGCTTTTTTGACGGCCTATTAGTAGAGCCAGCCCATGTAGCGCAAGCCCGCGACCATTCCCATGGCACAAGCAATGGTGCCAAAAAAAGATTTTGTATACCAAGCTAAAATCAAAGAAGGAATGGCTGCCAATAAATAGGTATTGTCTATGCTAAGAAAAAGCGAAGTGCTGCCATTATCTTGGGGACGGGTCAGCACATCGGGAAAAAGTAAGGCAGCCATAACAGCCACAGGTACAAAGGAAAGCCACTTCAAAGACGCTTTGGGCAAACTTTCTACAGAAAGATACATAAGCGGTAAAATCCGCGGCAAGGCTGTTACAAGGGCACAGCCGGCAATGGTAAGAATAAGTTCTGTGTTCATGATGTTTTCTTAGAGCGTGTGCGTAAAGTAGAAAGAGCAAGGCCAAGAGTAGCGGCAATGACCGTGGCTAAAATAACATTCCATTGTCCTAAACCACTGAGTTTAAGAGCTATGGAAACAATACCAGCAAAAATACCTACCAAGACGTGCATGCGCGTTTGGCATTGGGGAATAAAAAGCGCCAAAAACATGGCAGTGAGGGCGTAATCTAGCCCTAAGGGGCGCACATCTTCAATGAGCGAGCCAAAATATACGCCAATGACAGTTCCTAATACCCAAGAAAGTTGAGCAGTGCTGTTGCAAGTATAGAGGGTGGTTAAAGAAAGGCGCCATCCCCTTTGAAAAGCTGTGGAGTGTACCCCAAAGGTTTCGTCGGTTAATTGCAAACCCAAAAGGCCGCGTTGCCAGCGTGTGATGCTTTGGGTGTAGGTAGCCAAAGAAGCAGACATGAGCAAGTGGCGCAAATTAATGACAAAAACTGTAAGGATAACCGAAGCTGCCCCTACGCCTGCTCCCCATAGCGACGCGGCTACAAATTGCCCTGAGCCAGCAAAAATAAAGACGGACATGGCAATGGTGAGTAGAGGAGGAATGTCATTTTTTACCGCAAGCACGCCAAAGGCAAAGGCCACGGGCACATAACCAAGAACAATGGGAAGGGCGCGTTTAAAGCCTTCCACGGCAGAAACAGAAAATGATTGCATGAGCTTCTTGTATAGCTTTTTGGGCTTAAATTCAAGAAGGACAATGTCTTTAAAAAAAGATATTGTATGCACGAACCTTACAATAATAAGTTAAGACTCTTGCACAACTCATTGTGCGGAGCCTCATGGAGCGGACCGATAAATCAAGAGTAGGCGCAATGTACTTGCGCCGTTAAGCGATTGATTTTCGTGCCTTTTAGTCCTGCACTATAAAATTTTTGTTTTGAAAACTTTTTTACAATTTTTACAAAATTATATTGAAAAAGTAATTGTGTAGGACTCTGAAGTTTATATAGTTGCACAGAATATTACATGATAAAGGCAACTAGAATTGAGGTTTTTGTACGCTTGATTTTACACTTTCAATTATTTTCAAAATTTTACGAGTAAAATTATATTTGAAAATAATTGTGCAGAGGTTTCAATTTGGGGGGCGTGTGCAGATTTCTTGTTTTGTGGGCATAAAAAAAGGGAGCCTTGACGAAGGGCTCCCTTAGTACTGCGAGATTGAGTTTTGCGTTTCTCTAAGGTATTGGCTGTAACCTTACTGTTTAGAAACCAAAACGCAAACCTACGCTAAATTCGTGGGCGCTAATGTCCATTTCTATATCGTCGCCATAAAATTTTGTGGTTACATTATCAAGGTCAAGGTAGCGGTAGCCCACGTCAGCGGTGATATTATCTGTTACGGCAATGCCTACACCGCCACCGACTTGCCAAGCAAAGACGGTATTGTCAATTTGACGGCTCACGCCATTGATTTGATAATAGCCATCCACAAAACCCATACCAATACCGCCGCCTAAATACGGGGTAAAAATGGTTTCGTTATAAAAATCGTAGTAGCCAGAAACTAGCAACGTTTGTAAATTATGTTCTACTTCGCTGTTATAGCCTACTTGACTTATGTTATTTTCGCCAACAAAAGAGGTGCGAATGGCATACTCGAGTTCTGTACGAACGGGAAGCTCTGATTGTTGATAAAAATCGTAGCCGGCCATAAGGGCTGCGCCAAAGGTATTACTATCGGTGGCGCCAGAGATATAGCCTCCGCCCCATTGGGTTTGGTAAGAATCAAAGACTTTAATACCGCCGTAAACGCCAGCAAGCCCTTCTGCCAATGCAGGAGCTGCCAAAGATATCATGAGTGCTGCGCTTAAAAATATTTTTGCTAACATAACGTCCTCCAATATGTTGTGCATTGTAAAATGCGTTCCATAATTTTCTTGTACATCAAGTGGCTATCTACGTAAAGTACTTTTATTTTCTCTGTCAAGTCAAAGATGTGACGCGATGTCTTTACCTAGTAATGTAGTAGCAATATGTGTGCCTAAATGGCATTAAGATGTATTCTAAACGTCTTAAATAATATCTAGATTTTATCTAGTGCCCTTGAGTTCCCAAAAACGCACACAAAAAAGCCCCTCGCGTCAGAAACTTGAGGGGTGTTTTTTTTAATATTTTTTGAAAAAAATTGTTATTCTGATTTTTCCAATTGTGCGTAGGCTTCTTCGCCTAAGATAATAGCCTTAGGAAGTTCTTCGGCAGTAATGTCTAAAGCTGTACGCACATCTTCTTCTGAGTGTGCTGCCGATAAGAAGAAGCGTAAACGTGCTGTACCTTCTTTCACAGCGGGGAAGGTAATGGGCATGGCGTAGACACCGCGGTTGAAAATATTATTGGCCAAAATCCCTGCTGTTAAAGAACCGCCCACAATGATGGGGACATTGGCATAGCCTTGGGCTACGCCGGTATCTAAGCCCAGCTTTTGTGCGTATTCTAAGAAATACTGGCTGATAGCTTGCAATTTATGTACACGCTCTGGTTCGCGTAGCATAATTTCAAGGGCTTTTTGACAGGCGGCGGCTAAAACCGGAGACATGCCCACACTAAAAACAAAACCGGAAGAGCCGTATTTTAAATATTCGATAAGCTCTTTATTGCCAGCAATAAAGCCACCACATCCGCATAAAGATTTACTCAAGGTGCTCATCCACATATCTACATCACGGGGGTCAATGTTGAAATGTTCGCGCGCGCCGCGGCCTGTGGCGCCAAGGGTGCCAAGGGAGTGGGCTTCGTCCACTAACAACATGCAGTTGTAGCGTTTTTTGAGTTCAATAAGTCGGGGAAGATCGGGCACATTGCCGTCCATACTAAAAAGCCCTTCGGTGATAATAATGGCGCGGCGATATTCGTGACGTTTTTCTTTAAGGATAAGCTCTAAAGCGTCAGCATCGTTGTGGGCATAAGAAATGCGTGTGGAGCCAGCAAGCTTTGCCCCTTGCATTAAGGAATTGTGGGCTAAGTTATCGTGTAAAATAAGGTCGCCTTTGCCAAACAAAAAGCCAAGGGTAGAGACATTGGTGGCATGCCCGCTCACATAGATAATGCTGTCATCTACACCATAAAAATCTGCAATGGCTTTTTCAAAGGCGCGATGGGGGGGGCGTTCTCCGCCTACAATGCGGCTGGCTCCGGCAGAGGTACCGTATTTTTGAGCGGCGTCCATGACGGCGGCGGTAATTTCTGGATGGCCATTTAAATCAAGGTAGTCGTAGGTGGAAAAATTGAGGTAGGTTTTTCCTTCAATGCTTGTGGTGGCTTTGGCAAGGCCATCGTGACAGGCAAAGAGGGGATTTGGCATACCAACTTTCGCTGCTAAGGCCACTAGGCGCTGAAAGGAAAGTTTGTTACGGCTACTGCTAAATTCAAAAGAAGAGCCTCGTTCGGCAGAAAAGGTTTCCTGTTCTGCGGGGAGGGTTTCTTTTGTGGTGCAGTTCAAATCTTGCTCTTTATTCATGCCTTCTCCTGAAAATTTAATGACAAAATATATGATGTAACGTCTATAGACTTGTAACGTTTTTGGCAAAACCGTGTAACGAACGGTACTCCTTACTATAAAAAAATACGTCTTGCAAGGTTTTATGTGTGTGGATTTGCCCATATACTCAAGTAATCTTCTTGTAGAGCAAAGTTTTTATAAGATTTTTTTAATGGCGGTTTTTCACCGGTGCTTTTGTGGACAGCAGAAGGAAAGTAGTTTACTTTTGCCGCGGGCAGTTCCGCTCTTTAGGTCTTTTGCATTGTGATATGAGAATATTTTGAGATATGGCATACCTGTGCAGAAGATTTTACTTTCTGAAAGATGACTAAACTATATGCAAAAAAAAGATTCTCTACAAGATACTCCTTGTGCCGGGCAAAATGCTTTACCAGAACAAACTGCTGCACAAGAATGTGTTTCTCCTCAAGAATATCAGCATAATTCTCAAGAGTATGTAGCCAATGGTGTTTATTATGCTCTTGTGGAACATGCCGGCCAATTTTTTCGCCTTGGATCCACCAATCCTCATTGGCGCAAAGAACTTACGCATAATATCCCCACTGTATCTGCGACACAGGATTTTTATGAAAATAAAGAAGGCGGTGTGTGGCTAGCCCCGCAACGCTCTTTACACATTCCTGATATTGCGGATACCGGCCCCAAAGTAGCCATCACCTGCAGTGGTGTTGGTTCCATACGCCCGGGCATGGGGCGTCAGCTGTACGATACTTTTCCTGCGGCTCGTGAAGCCATGGATACCATTGCCGGCTTTGCAGAGTGGGATGTGCTTGCTTTGCTTGACGAAACCACCATGGACAAAATACAGCGTTTTCGTTGGCAATTGCCCTACCTTTTCTTTGTGGAATATGCACAGGCAGCGCATTTACGTTCTTTAGGCTTTGCTCCACAGGTTTTTTCCGGACACAGTCTGGGAGAGCTGATTTCTCTGTGCCTTGGCGGAATGTTCTCTTTGGAAATGGGGTGGAAAGCCATGGAAACGCGAGCTATCCTTATGGATAATCTCGAAAATGACCCGCGGTATGACATGGGCATGATGGCGGTATACGCTCCTTTGGAAACAGTGCAAAATATTATCACGCTTTTTCCCGAATTGCATATTTCTAATCACAATTCTCCAAGTCAGTGCATTGTGGGAGGAAAGAAAGAAATTTTAGCTGAAGCTCGTAAAGTGTTGCGCAAGGATCGGCGCCCAGCTATGATTTTACCCATTAATATGGCTTTTCATCATCCGCATATGCGCTCTTTACGTGAAGTTTCTTTGAAGCATTTACGTTCCTTTGATGTTCAAGAATACGAAAACCCCATTTTTAGTAATGTTACTGCCGATTTGTACCCAAAAGATAAAGAGGGAATCGCTCAATATATTGTTGATTTAGATGAAAATACCGTGCGATGGGTAGATTGCGTACACAATATGTGGCAGCGCTTTGGGGTGCGACACTTTGTGGAATTGGGCCCTAGCGATGTGGTGAGTAATCTTACCAAGGAAATAATGCCACAAGCGATGTGCATGTCTGTGGCGCAAAAAAATGATGAAGTGGGGCCCATGCGGGCGGTGACGGCACAACTGTATGCTTTAGGACATCTTCCTTTAGAAAATATTGTTGCAGTGGCAGCCACCTATGGCGACACCTTTGTCGCTGCAAAAGAAGAAGTGCAAGTCCCCTCCATGGCTTCACAAGACAGTTCGAAGAATACTGCCGCTACAGCAGAACAAGAGGCGAAAAAAGAATCAGAAGAAAAACAGTGTTTGCCTTCTTACATTCAGGATATCTTACCCATTTTGGCAGAAAATATCGGCATGCCAGAGGCAAACTTGCGTCCCCATATGGATTTGCGGCATGATTTGGCTGTGCGTTCTGTGCGTTTTCCTGCCATGTTGTTGGCTTTCGAACAAGTTTTTGATATCCAAGTGCAATTTGAAGATATTATGCATGTGGCTACGGTACAAGATTTAGCGTTGGTAGTGCGACGCTTGCGAGAGCAAAAAGAGGGTAAAGAAGGGATAGAGCCTTCCCTTGCAGTCTCTCCTACCATGTCTGCAGCCTCTTCTCTTGTTGGGAAATTCGAAACCTGTGTGCAAGAACAGTTGTTGACGCTTTTTCCTTCATATATACGACCCGCAGCGCAAGATTTTCTTAAGCAAACGCTCGTAGCTTTTTCAGAAAAGGTGCTGGTGGTGGAAGAACCTTGGATGTCTTCCTTGTGTAAAGATCATGCCAAGAAAGAAGATACGGGAGAAAGAGTAGGGCAGGATACTGTGTTGTGGGTCAAGGATGTTTCTGAGGTTTCGACCTTGTTGCAACAGGGGGAGTCGGCTCCACAAACACTTTTTTTGACAGCAGCGCTCTTTGTGCAGGATATGGCTTCGGCATGGAAAACGCGTCGTTTGTTCGCAGAGCAGTTTTTACAGCAACGGGATAAAGAGCGAGCTGTGTTGTATCCTGTACAGCGGCATTTTTCGATGTATCATCCTGCTTGTACTCCTTTTGTATATGCTAAGGATAATATTAGTGCTCCTGTACAATATGTAGGCATCAAAAATATAGTGCACACCGTATATGCTGCAGTAGCTGAAGCCTTTCCTTGGCTGACAGTATATGGTTTAGACGCGGTGGCCTTAGATGATGTGCCGTATTGCTCAAAGAAATGTGTTGATGGAGTAACGCGTGAGGCTTTTGGTTTTGTGTGGCTTAGCCAGCAAGCACGGGCTGAGGGAGCAAAGCCTATGGAGGCGCTCAAGGGCGAGGGTGGCATTTTTGCCACTAAAGAGAGCGCACCTTCTGAGACAAGCAGAGAGGACGCATTGCGAGAAATTCCTGCACAAGATGTGTCTTTGTGTGGCACTGCTTCACAAAATGCATTTGAGCCAGCTGCTTCTTCTTGGTCAGCGCAATGCGTTTTGTCTGTGCGAAATATTACCGACAATGGACGCCGTACCGACCAAGCCAGCCATCTTGCTACAGGTCAAGTGTTGCTTAGAAAAAATGCGCAAATCGACCTTTCTACGCAAGGCTTAAACCCACTTTGGGATGTACAAAGTGAAAAAAAGTTTTATAATTTAAGTAAAGCGTTTGCCAAGCAAGAAGGCTTGTGGCATAGTCCCCAAAGCGATTTTACCCATGCGTGGGCATGGTGTGTTGCTGCTTTGCAAGATGTGGTGCGAGAGCACGTTGTAACTCTACAAAATGATTCAGAGATGATGCATGATTGCGGGTACGATATGCTTTCTGCTCAAAATATAGGCAAAGCGCAATACATTGCTCGTATTCGACATGCAGCTACAGCATCAAGCGTTCTTCAAGGGCCTTTACGCGTCTGTTGGCGGCCTTGTCCTGTGAATTCTGTTACCAGTTTCATAGGTGCAGAGAAAAAAAACTGGAGCTTGGTTGTTGATGGCCACGTATACGATGCACAGGGCACTCTATTGATAACTATAGAAAAAATGTGTTTTGCTAGATAGTATTGTCAAATTGCGAATTTTCGAGAGTTATCAAGGAAGATAAACGAACTTTGAAGGCGTGTATACAAATATACATAGCCGAAAAACTCGTGAAATCTGACGCAGAAAAAACCGAAAAGGTGCATTTGACGATACTGTTTAAAAATAGTTGACGAGGAAAAGAAGTATGTCTTGTAAAAGTACAGGGGTTTGTGTGCGCAATGCAAAGAAAAAATACCGCTCTTTAACGCAGGTTCTTTTTTTGGCACTCCCTTTATGTATTGTAGGTTTAGGGGGCGTTATGGGCTGCGCTTCTTCCAAAGCAGGTAGTAAAGCACCAGAATTGCCACCTCGTCACTGGTTGGAAGAAACTCCTGGTGTACCCATTGAAAAGAAAAGCAAATTGCAATCGGCTGTGCCTAACCTATACAATGCGCAAAAGCTGTTTTCCTTTGAAGATTGTGTGTATTTAGCCATCCAACAATCGCCAAGTTTAGTGAATTCTGCCGTAGATATTGAAATTAAAAAACTTGATTTGACGTCGGCTGTTTGGGAATATTTGCCCGAACCGCGCATGTCTTTGCAAGTGTCCTCAAATATAACACGATATAATCAAAATATTTCTGATAAGCCAAATAATTATGGTGAGGTAAATACAGAAGTAGGTTTTTATGCTGCTTTTCCCAATCCCATCGCCACTTATTTTAACCATCAAGCGCGTAAGGGCTTGTTAGACCTTGCCATTGCTACACACCGCAAGGCCATGGGAAAAGCCATTGGCGATATTGCAGAAATTTATCAACGACTTGAGGCGCAAAGGCAAATTTTAGAAATTCAAAAAGAGCTTGTCCCTTTAACAGAGAAAGTTGCCACGTATTGGAAGAAATTAGAAACAGTAGAAGGGCGCCAAGGGGTTTCGCTTAATCTTGCGGTGCAGCGCCAACGCGAAGCGGCTTTGAAGTTGGAGCGTGCCAAAATCGAAGATTCCATGCTACGTACTCGTTTGAAGATTTTATCAGGCGTAGACCCCATGCAAAAATTGAATGTGGATACAAAAAACGCCGATACTGTTTTTAAAGGCTCCAATGTGGCCAGCCTAAAATGGGAAGAACGCTGGGCTGCCACCGAAGATGCGCTGCTTTTACGCGGGCAAGTAAAACTCATGGATTATAATATTATGGTGGCTTGGGCGCGCTATGTTCCCGATGTGAGCATACACGTTAATCAGTCCCCCCCCAGCGGCCAATCGCAACCCAACAAAGGCATAGAAGATAGTTTTGTGCACTTTAACATAGATTTTCCGCTTATAGATTGGGGACGTAGATATCGCGGGGTACAGACCGCACGTATGAGTAAGGCTCAAGCCTATCAAGAACAAGCTCAGGCTCGTACGCAATATTCTCACGCTTGGACAGAGGCACAGCAAGAAGTGCGCTTGGCTTCTACCTCCTTAAAAATTGCTCAAACTTCTTTGGAAGTGGCAAAAATGCAAGAAACAGAAGCGAGAATTAATTTTAAAGAAGGTTTGCGTCCTTATCCTGAATTGGCTAGCAAACAAGAAGCCTACAGCAATGCTCGCATTGCCTATGTACAGGCTGAACTAGATTATAAACTCGCGCGCTTACGTTGGATGAGTGTGGCTGGCGTGTTACAAGAACGTTTCATTGGAAAACCCAAATCGGAGGTTTTTTAAGATGCGAATTTCTGCAAAGCCCCTTAATGGTTTTTGTTTTTTTCTGCTTTTCATGATAGGGACCTTTGTGTTGCCTAGCTGTTTACAAAAAGCTCAAGCTGCAGACGCTCAAGAAAAATCGACTATTTTGAGCGGAAAAATTGTGAGCCCTGTAACCCGTGCCAAAGCTTTACCCTTTAATGCCATTGTCTTGGAAGTGTTCGTTAAACCAGGGCAACAAGTGCAAAAAGGGGCTGTACTCATGAAATACAGCCTTACAGAAGAAGCCCAGCGCGCCTTAGATAAAGAGATGTTGCTTGGGGCTCGTAGCGAAGGAACAAAGGCTCAAATATTAGCATTGCAAAGCCAACTTTCAGCGTTACGCGCCCAAAGTAATACGGCGCGCCAACTTGCCTCGGCAGGGCTGGGTTCTAATCAAGCTTCTGTGCGAAGTGCTTCTGAAGTGCGTCTTCTTGAAGAACGCATTACTCTTTTACAGCAAACTTTGAATAAAGAAGAAGGAAATTTTAAGCGCCGTTTAGATGAATTGGCTGGTTACTATGGTACGCCTCTTGTGCCTGGCTCTTCTTTACCCACAGAGCTTGTCCTTACAGCTCCCATGGATGGTTATGTGCTTTCTGTGGCGGCTTCGGTACAACCTGGGGCCGTGCTTGCTCGTGGCAGTGCACCTATTTTAGTGGGAAAAATGAACCCCATGCGCATTCAAGTGCAGGTTTTTGAAGGTGAATTATCGCGCATTAAAGTGGGAGATAAAGCCAGTGTGACCATTCCTTCGCTCAATGACAAGGTCTTTGAAGCGCAGGTGGCACAAATTTCTTGGACAAGCTCCGATTTGAGTGTGGATAAGGCTTCCTATTTTACCGTGGAATTGACAATACCTAATCCAAATCTTGAATTAAAGCCCGGCTTTAAGGCTATTGTACAGTTTGGCGGCTAACAGACTGCATAAAACGGTTTGCTAGTAACTGGTAAGAGCTTTGATTTATAACGAATGTTTGCTGCTTTTTAACACTGTGTAGGGGCTATGGCAAAGCTGAAAAGTATACCTCAGCGTTTTGGTTATGCGTTGGGGGGGCAATGGGCGCGCGATGTCATTTGGACAATTTTCACTATTATTTTGGCAAGACACAGCGCCACCATGCTGGGGCAGGTCATGCTGGCCTTGTCTTTTGGCTATATCGTACGCCAAGTGGCCGATGAAGGCTTAAACCATTTTCTCATCTTTTCCTTTGCCCGCCGAGAAACGCGCCCCACAAAAATGCTGGGGGAGATAACATGGCTTAAACTTGCTCTTCTTGTTATCGCTTTGGGTATTACTTGGGCCTATACCGTTTGGCAAGAATATACACCAGAATTACAGTTTACCGTCATGGCCATTGCCGGCGGGCTAGGATTTGAAGCCGTAGTCAACTCCTTTTTTGCCTTATGCGAAGCCAGAGGACGGCAAGATGTGGAAATGCGTATTCGCGTTCCCTCCAGTATCTTAGGCATAGGTACAGGCATAGTGCTTATCCTATTAGATGCTCCTGTTATCTATATTGCTCTTTATAAGCCTTTAGAATCGCTTATTCTCTTAATTATCTCGTTAAAAGCTCTTGGGCGCAACCCTCTTAAAAAGCTTGATTTGCAAATGCTCAAGCTCATTTGGGAACAGTGGCGCAAAGGTCTTGTTTTTACCGCCATTTCTGCTTGTGGCATTTTTTACAACAAGCTTAACGTATTTTTCTTAAAAAAATACGGCGGCGACTCTGCCGTAGGCGCCTATAGTGTGGCTTGGGAAGTGGTGGATGGTCTTTCCATTCTTATTTCTACCGTTCTTTTAGCCAAGGTACTCTTCCCCGAGTTGGCTCGTCTTTGGAACAGTGATAGAGAAGGTTTCCAAAAACTTGCCGGACAAACCACACGTTCTCTCTGGGCGGCGTGCTTGCCCGTTATTTACATTATCTGTGTGGAAAGCGATCGTATTTTGACTTTTGTCTATGGCGACCAATACGCCATGGCCGTCACTGCACAGCAAATTCTTGCCCCTTGCATAGCCACAGCCTTTTTACACAATTTAGCCGCCTATGCCATGATGAGTATGCAAAAGCAAAAGCTTCTCTTGGTCTTTTATGTATCTGGGCTTATTGTCAATGTTATCTTGTGTACCTATCTCACTGCTTGGATGCCCCTAGAAGGCGCCTCTTTAGCTATTATGCTTACCAAAGTGTGGGTGGCCATCGGTACTGTTTCTTATTTTCAATATGCCGCAAAACCCATGCGCCTGCGAGATTGGGCCTATGTGGTCTGCGTACCCTTGCTCGCCTTTGGACTTTGGTGGGGGCTCTCCCCTCACGTACATCGCCTCATAGCAGAGCTCGCCGGACTTTTGCCCCTCTTAGCCCTCTTATGGTTTTGGCGCCCCCCAGCTATCTTTGAAAAGAATAAAGACCAAGAGAGTGCTGGATAATATTTGGGAAAATATTTTTTTGGAATGCTTTTTGGGGGGAAGTATTTTTTTGGGGAGGGACCTTTTTGAAAAAAGGTCGCCTCCCCGCCCATTATATGGGCTCCCCACCCCCCAAAACTTTTTATGGTGACAATATTTTGTTTTTACGATGGTGTTTTGTTGCCACATGGTAAAGAGTGTAGAAGAGGGGCTATCAAAAGAATTATTGCAATAGGCATCTTTTTCTGTTTTTAAAAAATAGCATGTTTTTAGGAGGTTTCATGCGCAACGCTCTATCTTTAGTATGCATCTTCGTATTTCTTAGTATGCTTTGTGCGTGTCAGTCTCAAGCTCCCTCCAGAGATACTGCGCAGGAAATTCTTGATACGCAAACAGATTTTCCTCTTACCTTGACCCCCGATTTTAGCTGGTCAGCGTTTCAGCGATTTTGGCATAGGGGGGCAGATCCTAGAGTGAGCCTTGAAGGGATAACCAAGGTAGAAAGTGGGTATTATTTAGATTATGGTAAAGGGGTTACGGTTTTTGTGCATATGAAAGGCGACCTTGTAAGCGGCGTTACGGCAAGCTTTTTAGCTCGTCCTGAAAATAATGACGGCGGGCAACAATTTATGCGTCTTTCTGACCATATGCAATTGAGCGGCACCTTTCGCTGGACAGCGGCCCAACGCCAAAATCTCTTTATGTACTACGAAAAAATGACCGAAGCCAAAAAAGAATATGCTTTTAGTAAATCGTATTTTGTGCGCGAATATGCAGCCCCTTACTGGACATTTCACTGGCTTTTTGTGCAAGAAAATCCAAGATTATTTACAAAGCCGTAGTATTGGTAAAATACGGATGAAATTTTTTGCGTTCTAAGCACGAAACCTTTGCGAAAGGGCTTATGAACATTGAAGACGGTTAATTTAAAAGACATGTTTTATACTTTAGAAGGCAAAAAGGCCCTGAGCAGAGTTACTCAGAGCCTTTTTGCCTTATTGTGTTTAATGCTTTATACCTTAGCCATTGGCAGCTTTAAGCATTTCTTCCACCATACATAAGGTAGGGGTTGCTTCGGCATCGAGGCCGCAAAGTTGGCGTACAGCTAACATAAGCATATTAAACTCTAAGGTCATTTCTGTGGCGCCATTGTGGATGATACAATGGTCACCTTGTACAGTAAGTCTGTAGGCATGGCGTGAACGGTCGGGGCCAGTACCGCGTACAATGTAATATACTTGTTCTTTGTTATCAGTAACATAAAGTTTTTGACGAGTAAGAGTGGCGCTTTCTTCATCAAACCAAGAGGATTCAGCAAAAAGACGTCCTGTAAAAGTAATATCCGGGCCATTGTCATGCTTAAGGCATACACTCTCCATGGATTGTTCCGTAGTACCTTCTTTACGCATAGTCATTCTCCCTCTTAAAATAATATAAAATTTTTTTACAAAGCTTTTGTGGTCATAAAGCTTTTGTGTATGTAGTAGAAAATGTCTAAAAAAATTTTCGTTTTTTATGGCAAGAACTTAAAAAAAGTCTAGACATTTCGCCGTTCTTGTTAAGTTTTTATACCACTTTCGTCGCTTTGCTGTCAAGAAAAGCTTGAAAAAAGCTTCGGGCTTTTTACGTGAAAAATGGGCGAGAGTGATGGGGAAGATACCTTTTAAATATACCTCTGTCTTAGCTAAAATATCTGTATTTTCTTAGAAATACGTCACTATAGTACTGTAGGAACTGTATGCGGCCTTTTATGGGAAGACGCTTTACAGAACGTTTTCTTTATACTATGGATACGGTAAATCACTTATGGGAGTGCGTACATTATGGCAGAAAATATTGCAAGTATAAGGCAAAGTCTTCGGCAGGCACCATCGCAGGTAAAACAGGGCAATATTGCTGCTGCTGTACAGTCCATTCAAAATGGCATAAAAATCATGCGCGGAGGCACGTTACTTAAGGCAGAGCGTAAAGAGCTTGAAGATTTGATTGACGCTAGCGTCATGAACTTAAATCTTGAGCCTACTGTAAAGCAATTATTTCCTTTGGCCATTGCCTACACGCCTGGCGGAGAGGCTGCCTTGGCAGACAGCATGAACGAATTGCAAAGTTGCCTTGCTGAGCAAGCCCAAAATAGTGCTGAAGAAGCCAAGCGCTTGACACAAGAAAAGAAAATGCAACGCCTCGAAAAAGGTAAGGCAGAGCTGACCACCAACGTAGAGAAGGGGCGTGCCACCTTATTGACGCTTGGGAGGGATTATCCGCAAGACGCCGTTTTGTTAGGAGATATAGGGGAAGTTTTTTTAAAAGCCAAACTCTATGATGAAGCAGTAACTTTTTTGAGTGAAGCGCTGGATTTACGTGATGATATTTTACCCTTATACAATCTCATTGGCATGGCCTTGCGCGAGCTTGGGCGCTTTCCACTAGCAGAAACCTACTATTTGCGTGCGTCCAAATATTTGCGTAATGACCCCAATTTATACTTTAATATTTCTCGCTTGTATTTGGAGTGGAAAAAACTAGACAAGGCACGGCAAGCTGTTTCAGTAGCACTGAAATTAGATCCTGACTTTGTACATGCGCAAAAAATGCTCGCTCATGTGGATAGGAAAATAGCGGAGGAAGCCGCGGGGTAGTCGGCTGAAAAAGGGTAAACTACTGCGTTAAGCTTGTTTTTTCTTTCGGCATGGACCAGAAGAGTCCTATGCCT
>CAYJHX010000008.1:9912-20878 GCA_964369395.1 uncultured Desulfovibrionaceae bacterium | reverse complement strand
ACACCCCTGCATATTATAGTGTTGTAATAAACACTTTACATTGTGCGTGTTGAAAATGCTGCGCCACTTTTTCTGCTGCTTCCTTTGAGTCGACAATTCCTATTATGGAGGAACCGCTACCACTCATGGTTGCTAGCTTGGCCCCTTGAGTAAGCAAGCTTTTTTTCAGCTTTGCTAGCTCTGGGTACTCTTCGAAAACTACTTCTTCAAAGTCGTTTTCGAGTGTGGCGTTTTCTTCTCCCGCACAAGCGAAGACATATCTATCCCCATGGCCTATTTTTGTCAACAATTTTTTTGAAAAAAAGTCATATTTTTTTTTGTCCCACGCAGAATATGCCCAAGGTGTTGAAATCATTATGTCTGGACAAAGAAGGACAACATAGCCTTGCAGGCATTTTTTTTCTTCATCACGTAATGGGGTGAGTATTTCTCCAATACCTTGCACTCTGGCCGGAACATTATGCAAGAAAAAGGGCACATCTGCCCCCACTTGCAAGGCTGCTGCTTGAAGTGCTTCGTCATTGAGGGGCTGTTGTGCGTGGGCATTGCACCAACGAAGCACTGTGGCGGCATCGCTACTTCCTCCACCAAGTCCGGCCCCATGAGGAATGCCTTTGCGCAAATGCACATGCACCTGTGCGATAGATGTTTGTAATTTTCCGCCGTGACGCACAAAAGCCGCGTAGGCCTTGGTAAGCGTGTTGTTTTCTAAATCAATTCCCTTGGTATCGCAACTAACTGTAAAGAATTTCTCATCAAGGGGGAGGGCGTTTGAAGCATGTTCACACGATGCAGAGGTTGTGCTAGAAAATTCCAAAATGTCTTGCGGCTCGGCCAAAGGCCAGAAGATGGAATCTAATAGGTGATATCCATCTTCTCGCCGGCCAGTTATTTTGAGCCAAAGATTTACTTTACAGCCCGCAGTGTGTATTTCTGGCAGGTGTTGATCTTTTATCATGGTATCTTATAAGGTTTCCAAAGTTAAATGCGTATTTGTAAATACACAAATTTCTGCGGCAATGCCCATGGCATGGCGCACCACATCTTCTGCGCTACTGTTGGCATCGCCATGGCGTACCAAAGCCCGCGCAGCAGAAAGGGCATAGGCGCCGCCGCTACCAATGGCAGCAACGCCATCATCAGGTTCAATAACATCGCCATTGCCTGAAAGCACTAAAATATGTTCGGCATCGGCCAAGAGCAACATGGCTTCAAGTCGACGTAAGTATTTATCTTTGCGCCAGTCTTTGGTCATTTCAACGGCAGCGCGAACGAGATTTCCGCGAGATTCTTCCAGTTTTGCTTCGAACAGTTCAAAAAGTGTAAAGGCATCGGCGGTGGCTCCTGCAAAGCCAGCTAAAATTTTTCCTTTATATAAGCGACGAATCTTACAGGCACCGTGTTTCATAACAATGCTTTGGCCTAAAGTTACTTGTCCGTCACCGCCAATGGCTACCTGACCATTATGGCGCACCGCTAAAATGGTCGTTGCGTGTGTTTGCATATTATATTCCTTCTTCCCAAATTTCTTTGCGTTCTTTATAGATATTGGCAAAACGTTGCAAGGCTTGTTTGTCAGCATTACTTTTGACTAAGCCTTTTGCCTTGTCTCTGTATTGTTTTGTTTTCTTTTTATCGTTGATATACATGGCGCTGTAAGCAAGGTGTAAATAGGCCAAAAAGTGCTTGCCACTTTTGCCCAACGAACGGGCATAGGCACGGTGTACTTCGCTATCATAGGGTAATATTTGTAGTATTCCTCTATAGTAGGGTTCGGCTTGGAGTGTGCGGCCTGTATCGTCGAGTAGACGAGCATAGAAAAATTGCGCCATATAATCTCTTCGATCTTTTTGCATAGCCGAAGCAAGTAAACTTTCTGCTTTTTGCATATCTCCTTTTTTGTAATGAAATGTACCTGCTTCGCGTAATATCAAAGGGTCGTTGGGGCTAGCGGCAAGGGCCGCATCAAAGGCTTTGCTGGCCTCTTGTACTTTGTGTTGCCGCGCAAGAATCATGGCTGTTCCCATACGGCCTAGTCCACCTTTTTGTGTGGAAAATCGATGTAATGCCGCTTGTATATTGCCATAGCGAGCCCACAAAAGCGTTTGTACGCGCTGAAAGCGTCTATTATCAAAGCCCCGCGTATTTAAATGCTTTTGGCCCGATTGTGATTTTGCCACAATGCTGGTGATACGTGTGCTGATATCCGGATGCGTTGACAGATAGGTGGGCACTTTTCCGCCTCCTGTCAAGACGCTTTTATCTTGAATTTTTTTAAAACCGCCAGCCATGGCTATGGGAGGATACCCCGCAGCCACAAGGTATTGATAGCCAATATCATCGGCGTCAATTTCATCCATGCGGCTATAATTGAGCATGGCTGCTTGTCCACCTCCTAAAGCTCCTGCGGCAAGGGCCGCACCTTCGCCACCGCCTGCAGCTATGCCAGCAATGGCTAAAAGAATGGAAGCAATAGAAAGAAATTTACCGCGATTGATACGGTTAGCCACATGGCGCTGGGTAACGTGCGCCATTTCGTGGGCTATAATGCCAGCTAATTCTGCCTCATTGTTGAGTTGCATAATAAGCCCTGTAAAAACAAAAAGATGTCCGCCAGGGACAGCAAAGGCATTAAGCGAGTTGTGCAAGACAACACCGGAGGTAAATCGAAACGGTTGTGGAGGGATGACTTTGGCAATTCTATTGACTATGCCATTTACATAAAGCGCTATTTCAGGGTCTTCCACGATGGGTAATTTGGAACGGATAAGCACTTCAAATTTGCGACCCATCTCTTGTTCATCTTTAATGCTAAAGTCACCCAAAAAAGCCTGCACCGGCACCACAAAAACTTGCGTAAGAAAAACGACGCAGAGCATGAATGAGGCAAGATATTTGTGTATACGAAGCATAAGCACCTCTGTAGGAAAAGTGATTATTATTTTATTGGGGTCATGCCCCTTTTATTTTTTCTTGGGGGAAGGCCTTTTTTTATAAAAAAGAGCCTTCCCCCCAAACCCCATCCTCAAAAAATTTTTCTAAGCGGCGGTATTGTGCTTTTTTGAGAACTTTTGTTGCCGCATGTTTTGAGAGAGAGTTTCCTTAATAAGTAATGCAAAGGAAACATAACACGCTTTGAGGGGGGCCTTGAGAGTGGTGGGAATTTTTGGCGTCAGCACTTCAAGGTTTCAATTTCATACAATCGTTTAAATACGAATTTTAACAAAAGTTATTTGGAAGGGGGGCTGGGGGAGAACCTTTTTTCAAAAAGGTTTTCCCCCAGTAAACTTTGTCAACATTCTGTAATTTCTTAGCTGATGGTCACGTCCCATTCAACGCCGCTGGGGGTATCTTTTAAAGCAATGCCCATAGATGCTAACGTATCGCGCAAGGCATCGGAAGCGGCAAAATCTTTATTTTTACGTGCCTCTTGCCGTTCTTCAATATATTTTTCTACCTGAACCACATCAATGCCCTGTCTTTGAGCTTGAATAGAGCGCAGGCTATGCAAAAACTCTTGGGCAGGCGCTGTAAATAAGCCAAGCACATGACCCCATGTACCCAGGACTTTTTGAACACTTAGAAGAAAATCGCGTAAGCCTTCACTTGCTTTGACGGTTTTATCTTCCATGGCGCGGTTGGCAAGGCGTACCATTCCAAAGATATGCCCTAAGGCAGCGGCACTGTTACAATCGTCTAACATGGCGGCATCAAGGGCTTTTTCTAAGGTATCCAGCTCTGTTGCGTATTCGACAGGGAAAGGAGTTTTCTTCCAATTTTCGCGTTGAAGTGCTGTTTTCATATCGAGAAGACATTGATAAACGCGTTTTTGCCCTCTTTCTGCTTCTTCCATGCTGGTATCAGTAAAGTCGATGGGGCTACGATAATGTTTACCAAGAAGGAAAAAACGTAAGGTTTCTGGCAAGAACTGCTCAAGAATATCACGTATAGTCTTAAAGTTTCCTAGGGATTTAGACATTTTTTCCGCATTGATTTGCACAAAACCATTATGCACCCAATATTTTGCTAGTTCGGTATGCGTACAAGCTTCTGTTTGAGCTATTTCGTTTTCATGGTGGGGAAAAATAAGATCTTGTCCGCCGCCGTGAATATCGAGAGGTAAATATTTTTCGCTCATGGCCGAGCATTCAATATGCCAGCCAGGGCGCCCCTTGCCCCAAGGGCTTTCCCAAAAAGGTTCGCCGGGTTTGGCGCCTTTCCAGAGGGCAAAGTCGAGGGGGTCTTCTTTTTCTTCGCCGGGGGTGACACGGGCGCCTGCCTGCAAATCATCAAGGCTACGTCCCGAAAGTTTCCCATAAGGAGCATAGGCACGCACTCGAAAATACACATCTCCGGAAGGGGTGGAGTAGGCTTTGCCATCTTCAATGAGTCGTTGACACATGGCATGCATTTCCGCGATATAATCGGTGGCGCAAGGTTCTTCATCTGCTCGCAAAACCCCTAATCTATCCATATCTTCGTGGAAAGCATTGATATATGTTTGCGCAACTTCGCGCCAATCGCGATCTTCTTTGAGGGCACGGTTAATAATTTTATCATCCACATCGGTAAAATTACGTACAAAACGTACATCAAGACCTCTATGACGGAAATGGCGTACCATAACATCAAACACAAGGGCAGAGCGTGCATGCCCAATATGACAATAATCATAGGCTGTTATGCCGCAAACATACATATTGACCTTGCCGGGGTGTACAGGGGCGAATTCTTCTTTTTTTCCACTTAACGTGTTATAAATAAACATTTTTTCTCCGAAATATCTATAAAATAGCTTTGTAACTTCTTTTGCGAGTGTATATCTTCATATAAGATGTTGAGTAGCCTGTTGAAAAAGTTTACTTCAAAAAAACTTTTGAAGTAATAGCATTTTCATAGCTAGCCTACAGGTTGTTCAAACATATCAATACGTCGTTGATGCCTTCCCCCCTCAAAGGGAGTAGTGAGGAAAATATCCACCATACTTATGGCCAGTCCAGGCCCGGTGACACGTTCTCCAAGGCACAGAACATTAGCATTGTTGTGCTGGCGGGTAGCTCTGGCTTGAAATTCATTGCCACAAAGAGCCGCCCGAATATGGGCATAACGATTGGCCATGATAGACATGCCCACACCGGTGCCGCAAATAAGAATACCTTTTTCTTGTTCTTTATTTATAAGAGCTTGGCAAAGGCTTTGCGCAAATACAGGATAATCACAGCTTTCAGTATTGTGTGTGCCGTGGTCTTGTACAGTAAAGCCTTGTTTTTCTAAATGCGCTTTGATGGTATCTTTAAGGGCAAGGCCCGCATGGTCAGAAGCTATATGTATGTGTTGAGACATAGGTATTCCTTTTTTATTTTGCTAATGGTCTTTAATTTTGCCCTAATTTTTCAAGGGGCTTTACTGCTGTGCTCTTGGGAAAGGTTAGGCGTAATTTATCTCTTCTAAAAGCAGGAAGTTTTGATGAACGCTCTTTTACAAGAAGTAATGCTCTACGTTTGCTGGAAATATGTTGAATATTGAGCTTGTAGGGTTGTTTTCCGCCGTCTCTGTAGCTCAATTCCATGGTCCAGCCATGGCCGTCGTCACCTTGCCAATACAAGGGCAGTCCTTCTGTGTTTAAGACGAGTGTTCCCTCAAAATCGTGACCCATGAGGGCGTACGCCTTTGCGTCGGAAGGAAGTTCTAAGTTTGCAGGCAATTCGGCATCTTTAATTGGCATAATATCAGTATATTCTTCGCCAAAGACTTTAGCATATTGTCCTGTCAAAATCTCCGTTAAGTGGGCAAGCCCTAAAGGCATAGGCACACCGATGGTAAAGAGTGGCTTTTCTTTACCAGAATAGAGGTAGGCGGTTTTTTCTCGTGGTAAATAAAGGATAAAATCCTTGGGGCCTTCATAGACTTTTGCCACACTAATACCTACGCCGGCATTGATATCCAGACGAATTTCTTTAGAGGAATTCCCCCATAATAAGGCCGCAGCGCGGTCGGTTTTACCTTCTACTCCATAGCGTAAGGTCAGTTGATTGCGAAAAGGCGTCATAGACATTTTGGCAGTAGCTAAATATTTGTCCCAAATAATTTCGGCTTCGCTTTTTTTGGGGGCTTCCACCGGTGGCGCTTCTTCCTTAGGAGGGGCGACAGGGGTGAGGGGAACCACTTGGGGATCCTTTGCGCAAGCACAGAGAAATACTAAAAGTAGAGCCAAAAAGCCTTGAGTAATTTTAGGCGTAAAATGGGAAGAAGCCTTTTGTGTAAAAGGTAAATGGGCCCAAAGAAAATGCATAAACAGGAGCGTAGATTTGGGGGTACGATAGTGTTTTTGCATGATAATTCCTTATATTTTTTGTAGTTTTGCTTTGATGCTATCAGCGTTCTTAGGGGAGAATTCTAAAGCTTTTTCATAGCCGGTGCGTGCTTCTTTTTTGTTGCCAAGGGCGCGAGCTATATCGCCATAATGTTCCCAAATAGTGGGGTCATGCACTTGGCTTGCGCGTATGGCTTCATTGATATATCTCCAGGCTTCTTGATAATTCCGGTCTTGGTACAAGGCCCAAGCCAAAGAATCTAAAATATAATTTGCTTGAGGGGCAAGCTCCACTGCTTTGTAGAGCAGTCGCAAAGCTCTTTTGATATCTTTATTTTGTTCAGCAAGGGAATAGCCTACGTAATTTAAAGCTTGCGCGTGGTTGGGGTCAAGCAGAATGATATCTTCCATGGCTTGCATGGCGGCTTTTTTCTTTTGAGATTGATCAAGCAATGTGGCACGCAAAAAAGCAATTTCTGTGTTTTTTGGCCATTTTTTATGGATAATTTCCACATTTCGTGTGGCTTCTTTGTATTTACCTTGGGTGGCTAAAATACGTATTTCTGCCAGCCAAAAATCTGGATCGTTGGGCATGGCAAACTGCCCTTCGCGCGATTCGCGTAAGGCTTCATCCAATTGTTCAAGGTCGAGTAACAATTGCATGCGCAAAAGCAAGGCTCGTGGATAGGCTTTGTTATTTTTATCAATATTTGTAAGCCATTTGTAAGCGGCCTTTAAGTCTTTATCGCGTTCGTAAGCAATGGCAGCAAGATAGAAATATAACTCTTGTGGGGCATCTTCTACGTCGGCAAGACCCAATAAAATGGGTTCGGCTATATCGTTATAGCCTGCATCTACAAACATGCTGGCCACGGTCACATTAAGTTCGGGTGTCATGGGGGTATCTTCAAAGTATTCTAAGGCTTTTTCTGGCTCTTTCAACTCTAAAGAGAGTATGATAAGGCGTAAAATAATATCATAGCCTCGAGAACTATTTGTACGCATTTTTTCATAAATGTTACGAGCTTTAGCAAAATCTCGCTCTTGTTCGTACAAGAAGCCCAAGTCGTTGAGTGCCTCCATAAAATTGGGCAATTCTTTGATGGTCTTTTCAAGATACGTCTTGGCTTCCGCTCTGCGGTTTAAACCAAGCAAGGCTTTGGCGTAATAATAATTTACATGGCCTGTACGATATTTTTCGTCCAAATTGCGTAAAATTCTTTCCGCTTCAACAAATTTTTTATCATTAATGAGTAAGAGGGCCAATTCGATTTGCCCGTCAACATTTTCTGGGTGATTTGAAATGAAACCTTCAATGTGGGTGATGGCTTCTTTGTTTTTTCCTATGCGTTGCAACATTTCTGCATAGAGCATATGCAACGACACATTGTTGGGATGCTGGGTAAGGCCCCGTTTTAAGAAGTCAAGGACATCGCGCTCTCTGTTTTCCAATGCCCATAGTCCGGCATCTAAATAAATGAAGGCGGGAAGGTCGAACTTAATGAGCTCTTTTAAGGTAAGTAAGATGCCTTGCTTGTCTCGGTTTTGTAGGGCGCGATTAAAGAGCAAATACACATACATGGTATGCGCATCAGGATTGTATTTTTTCTTCTGCACTTGTGCCGCAATAGCATTTGAGCTTGCAGTTTTTTGCTCAGAATCTTTTTTATGGAGCTGAATATCCTTGGCAGAGCATCCCCCAGCACCAAGAAATAGACTAGAAATGAGCAAAGTTGCAGAGACAACACCATGTTTAAATGTATTTTTCATATTAGGTATTTATCCATTCTTCAGAGAAGTCTTTAATGTCGTTGCTCAGGTGCTGGCGCAGTTTTTCAAGCAATCGTGCCTCTAACTGTCGCACCCGTTCTCGGGTAACATTATACTTTTCGCCAATTTCGCGCAAGGTAACAGGTTCGTCAGTAAGTAGCCTGTTGTAAAGGATATAGGTTTCCTTTTCGTTGAGTTTAGGGATAATATTTTGCAAATGCTGCTGCACCAACTTAGAAATTTCTGTGCTGGCTATGCTTGATTCGATACTTGGCTCCAGCGCTGGCAAAAAGTCCATGCGCGAAGCGCCGCCCGTAGCATCGCTTACTTGCATATCCAAAGACATATCAGAAGCGCCAAGGCGTTGTTCCATTTCATGAATCTGATCAATACTTACCCCGAGTTTTTCGGAAAGCATGGCGGCGTCGGGGTCAAAGCCTTGTGAAATAAGCTTTTGACGCTCTTTATTTAGATTAAAGAATAACTTACGCTGCACTTGTGTGGTGCCAATTTTGACCATGCGCCAATTATTCATAATGAATTTAAGGATATACGCTTTAATCCAAAAGGCCGCGTAATAGGAAAATTTGATGCCTTTATCGGGGTCGAATTTGTTGACGGCCCGCATAAGCCCCACATTACCTTCTTGAATAAGGTCTAAAACATTTTGCATCCAACGGCGTTGAAAATCCATGGCAATTTTTACCACAAGGCGCAAGTGGGAAGAAACCAAACGAAAGGCTGCGTCGGTATCGCCAAGATTGCGTACGCGTTGGGCGAGCTCTTGTTCTTCCTCGGGCTTTAGCATGGGGAATCGGCTAATTTCTTTAAGATAAAGGTGTAAATTGTCACGACTGGTGGTTACTTTAGGTAAAGATGGGGTAGTGATGGCCACCATTTTTCCATGTTCATCGTCGTGCACATCGGCATCCTCATGGTCTAAATCGTCCATGAGGTCCAAATCGTCGTGAAGATCAATGACATCATCCATATCGTCGTCAAGCACATCGTCTGCAAGACCGTCATCTATGGAGACATTTTTTGTGAGTGCATCACGTGCAGGAGTTTCCTTAGAGGAAAGGGCTTGTGCGTCTGCAGAGTCGCTTTTTTTTGATTTTTTTGTGGAGGTAGGACGCAGCTTCTTGTCAAAATCTGCGCTTGTACTGTTGATATCAAGCACATCTTCCCCTGTTTCAGAGGGAATAATTTCAACATCTACTTTTTTTTTCTTGCCAATTTTTGCAGAAGTGGCAGTTTTAGTAGTAGCTTTTGTACTTTTTTTCATATATATTCTCGATTGTTATGCTGTGGAAACAGCCAGTGCGGACGCCGTGAAAATGTATCAGTTTTTAGTTTGTCCTTTTTGCCTTTTTTAAGTAGTAAAAAGTGCATGACGAGGCGAACGCTTTTCGTATAGCATAAAAGGCCACACTTGCACAGTATAAAAAATGGCTTTTTCAAAAAAGTTTTTTTGCTTTTTTTGACGATATATGGTGTTATTTTACTGCAAAAATGGTATTTTTATAGAAAATTTTGTGTTAGATTTAATGAAGGATGTAAGAGAATGAAAGATTTTTGCCAGGCCTTACAACAAGGACGTTTTTTACTTTTAGATGGTGCCATGGGAACCATGCTGCAGGCTGCAGGCTTGCCAGCGGGGATGAGTCCGGAAGAATTTTGCCTTGAGCGTCCTGATATTTTACAAGATATACATAAGGCCTATGTACATGCCGGTTCTGATATTATTTTGACCTGTTCTTTTGGGGGAAATGCTTTTAAAATGCCCAAAGGAATGGATGTTTTTTCTTATAATGCTCAAGTGGCAAAAAGTGCCAGAGCTGCCGCGCAAAGTGCGCAACGTGCTGATGGATGTCCGGTCTTTGTGGCAGGCGATATGGGCCCTACAGGGTATTTTGCGCGTCCCCTAGGAAATGTGGAACCCCGCGACCTTATAGCTGCTTATAGTGAACAAGTGCGTGGGCTTTTACACGGTGGCGTGGATTTGTTCTTCATTGAAACGCAATTTGACCTTGCGGAAGCTAAGGCCGCTGTGGTGGCCATTCGCCAGCAGTGTAATTTGCCTATTATGGTGTCCATGACCTTTGAAGAAGGGGTGAGCTTGACCGGATCTACGCCGGAAATTTTTGTAGAAACCATGCAAAATCTTGGTGTTGTAGCATTAGGCACCAATTGTAGTGCTGGCCCTGAGCAAATGGTGCCTGTTATTGAGGAAATGTTGTCATTTTCCAAAGTGCCTGTGCTGGTAGAGCCCAATGCAGGTTTGCCGGAGCTTGTTAATGGCGAAACTGTTTTCCGCTTGGCACCGGAACCTTTTGCGGAAAAAACCGCACGTTTTGCCGCTGCAGGGGTGCAATTGCTTGGCGGCTGCTGTGGCACTACACCAGAGCATATAGCGGCTTTAAAACGTCGCATTCAAGATATGGAATTGCGTCGTCCTTCAGTACGAGTGAGCGCCGGAAGTATAGCCTTAACTACGCGTTCGCAAGTGGTGCGCATTGGTGAAGACTATCCGTTAACTATCATTGGCGAGCGCATCAATCCTACGGGGAAAAAGCAATTGACGACAGAATTGCAGGCTGGAGAATACAGCCTTGCTTTGCGCTATGCCCAAGAACAAATAGCCGCCGGCGCCCCTGTGCTAGATGTGAATGTGGGAGCCCCCTTGGTGGACGAGAGCGTGCTGTTGCCAGAGCTGATTTTGCGCCTTACCGAACGCTACGAAGTGCCGCTTTCGTTAGACTCTTCCAATATGGAAGCCATTGCCAATGCCTTACCCTATTGCCCCGGCTCTGCTTTGGTGAACTCCATCAGCGGAGAAGCAGGGCGCATGGAAGAGCTTGGGCCATTGTGCCGCGATTATGG
>CAYJHX010000008.1:0-9812 GCA_964369395.1 uncultured Desulfovibrionaceae bacterium | reverse complement strand
CCGGCCCGTGAATTGCTTAATGCCACGTATTTAGCTTTATGCGTGGGGGCAGGGTTAAGTTCTTGCATAGGTAATCCTGCCAATGTGCGCCTTGGTGAAGTGCGCGATTGTACCGATGTGCTTTTACATAAAGATATAAATGCGCAACATTTTGTCCACGCATATGCCGATTGGACATCTGCAGGACAAGGCGGAACCGAGGCCAGCGGAGCTTTTGCCACAAGACAAGGCAAAAAAAGTGCGGCTACCACCTTATTTGATGCTGTACTTTTTGGAGATAAGGATAATATTATTACTTTGGTGGATGCAGAACTTGCCAATGGTGCCGATGCCATGAGTTTGGTACAAAACAAACTCATTCCTGCCATTACAGAAGTGGGAGTAAAATATGAAAAGAAAGAATATTTTCTTCCGCAGCTTATCCGTTCTGCTGAGACTATGCAAACGGCCTTTGCGCATGTAAAACCTTTGTTGGAAGAAATGCGTGGCACAGAAAAACGTCCGGTCATTGTGGTGGCCACTGTAGAAGGAGATATTCACGATATTGGAAAAAATATTGTCGCCTTACTCTTGGGTAACCACGGTTTTGATGTTATCGATGCTGGTAAGGACGTAAAAGCAGAGGATATTTTGCGTTGTGCAGATGAGCACAATGCAGATATTATAGGACTTTCTGCGCTTATGACCACAACTATGGTACGTATGGAAGATACCATTAAATTGGTACAAGAGCGTAAAGCACCGTATAAAGTTATTGTAGGGGGCGCTGTAGTAACGCAGGCTTTTGCCGATGCCATTGGGGCTGATGGTTATTCTGCCGATGCTGTAGGCGCCGTACGCCTTGCAAAATCTCTTCTCTAGAACTAATATAACTCAAAGGATTGTCTGATGAAACGATTGTTTTTACAAATGTGTGTTTTTTGTTTGTGTGTAGTGTTTACCGCATCTATAGCTCATGCAGGTTCTGCTCTTAAAAATTTGGCAGATATTGCTGGTGGAGGTGGAGCCTCTGTAGAGATAGAGCAAGACCAACCAGAAAGTAGGAGAGAGGTAAGAAGCGGATCTATTGAAACTATTTCATTAGATGGCTTAGAAAAAGTGCTTGAAGAACACGCAGGGAAAATTGTGCTCATAAACTTTTTCGCCACGTGGTGCCCCCCTTGTAAAGAAGAAATTCCCGGTTTGGTATCTATAGCTCGAAAAAGAGGTAAAGAAGTGGTAATTGTAGGTCTTTCTGTGGATCAAAAACCTGAGCTTTTACCTGATTTTATTAAAGAGTATAATATTAATTATGATGTGTATGTGGCCGATGCTGAAGTACGGAAAACTTTTGAAGTGAAGACTATTCCCCACAATGCTGTTTTTGACCAAGAAGGTGAAATAGTAGCCAATGAAAGCGGCTATGTGAGTGAAAGAGAAGTAAATAATTTTATCGATAAGTTGTTGGAGAAATAGTAATTATGCAGGATGTAACCATTCGCCGTGCCCATATGGAAGATGTGAAAGATATCCATCTTATGCTTATGGATTGTGCTAAGCAGGGTTTGCTTTTGCCACGGGCGTTGAGCCATTTATACCGACATATTCGGGATTTTTATGTGGCAGAAACACCAGATAAGGAAGTGATTGCTTGCTGCGCGCTGGCACCTACATGGGATAATTTAGCAGAAATTTGTTCTTTGGTGGTGAAAGACTCCATGCGCAGACGTGGCCTTGGGCGGCGTATTGTGGAACATTGCATTGAAGACTGTAAGATATTGAAAATAAATAAAGTGTTTTCTTTAACGTATCAGGAAGCTTTTTTTGTGAGCCTAGGCTTTACTGTGGTAGATAAAGATGTGTTACCACAAAAAATTTGGGCTGATTGTGTGCATTGTCCTAAGTATCCTGACTGTGATGAAACGGCTGTTATTATAGATCTTTAGGGGGTGATATGCAGGTAAAAGAGATTCGTCCTATTTTTACTGCTCAAGAAATTGCCACGCGTATTCAAGAGCTAGGCAAAGAAATTGATGCCGTTTATGGCGATGAACCCCTTGTTATTGTAGGTGTTCTGAAAGGAGCTTGCGTTTTTTTTGCAGATCTTGTGCGTCATGTAAAAAATCTTGAAGTAGAATTAGATTTTGTGCGTGTGTCTAGTTATGGCTATTCTGACTGCTCTTCGCATTCTATAGTCATGAACAAAGATATAGAGATAGGTATACAGGGCAAGCATGTACTTCTTGTGGAAGATATTGTAGATACAGGACATAGCTTACAATATTTATACGATGTTTTTTCTAAGCGCGGTGCGCGTACCTTGCGCACCGCTGTGCTTTTAGATAAAAAAGAACGTCGTGAAGTAAAAGTGCAGTTTGATTTTGTAGCTTTTACCATCGATGAAGGTTTTGTTGTGGGATATGGTCTAGATTTTGCAGAGAAATATAGACATTTGCCAGAAATTTGTATACTTGAATTTGAATAGACGTTGTGAAATAGTCTGCTGAAAGAGGGATTTGTTTACCCTAAATGTTGTTTTAAGGTGAAAAGAGCAGAAAAATATGGTGTTTTTGCTGTGTATGATGCTTTTTATCTTCTGTTTTAGAACAAAGATTGAGATAATTTTTTGAGCAGACTGTTAAGAAGCTTTGCAGGAGTGTAGCGTGGAAGTACAATGCCCCCAGTGTCAAAGTAGATTTCATCTTCCCGATGCTGTCGTGCGCCCCAATGTAAAATTGCGGTGCTCTGTCTGTCAGCATGTGTTTGTGTATGATGGTCCTCCCTCAGCGGATCCTTCTCCGGCTGTTGCTCCAAGTAGCGGGAATAACGCCCCAAAGCCCGCCGCTGTTGATGTTTCGGCGGAAGGTGGTGCAGATTTAAATCTTGATTCTCCTGAAAAAGGCAGCAAGAAAGAAAAAAAATCTGGAGGAAAAGGGAAAATTATTCTTAGCATACTTGTACTTTTGCTTTGCATTGGCGGCGGCGCGGGCGTATGGTGGTATATGTTTAAAAGCCCGCAAGAGGCTGCAAAAAGTACATCCTCAGAAGCTTCTGAAAGTGTAAAAAATCTGACATTGCGTGGTATGCGGCAATATTATGCAAAAAATGAAAAAATCGGCAATATCTTTGTAGTAGAGGGAAAAGTCGTCAATGGCTATGCTGTCCCCAAGGAACTCATTGAGGTAGAAGCCGCTATTTATGCCGCTAATAAAGAAGTGCTTATGTCAAAAAAACAATTGGCAGGCACGGTATTGTCACGTTTTCAATTAGAAGTGCTTGGTGAAGATGAATTAGAATCTTTCTTGCACAATGAAATTGAAATTTTGACAAAAAATACCAATATTCCCCCCGGTGGTGAAGTGCCCTTTATGGTGCTTTTCTACGATCCGCCGCCGGAAGTAACAGAATTTGGTGTGAAAGTTTTTTCTTCTAAAGATGTGAAAAAATAAGTTCATGTCTGTTAAAGTTCGCGAAGTGTATCAATGCACCGCTTGCGGGGCACAAGTGGCCAAATGGCATGGCAAATGCCCTACGTGTCATGAGTGGAATACCTTGCAAGCGGTGCAAGAGCGTGTAAAAAAGCAAGATAAACAACGTATAAAAGCATCTTCGCTGGTGTCTTCTGCCCCTATTCCTTTAAGCGAAGTCAGTGAAGCTGGGCACGAAGCTTTTGGCACAGGTCTTGACGCTCTTGATAGAATATTAGGACAAGGCTTTGTGCCGGGGGCCGCCATTCTTGTGGGCGGAGAGCCCGGCATAGGTAAGTCAACCTTACTTTTGCAGGTGGCTGGGGCTGTTGCGGCATCCGGTCGTAAAGTTGTGTATGCCAGTGGCGAGGAATCCTTGCCTCAGATTAAGGGCCGTGCCCAGCGTCTTGATGTGCTTCATGAAAATTTGCTGGCCATGGCCACCACTTCTGTAGAAGATTTGCATACTGTGTTAGACGGTACTGCGCAATGTCCCCCCCCTTCTTTGCTTATTGTTGATTCTGTTCAAACCCTTTCTTCTTTAGAGGCTGAAGGCCTTCCCGGTAATGTGAGCCAAGTACGTGCTGTGGCTACTGATTTATTAGAACGTTGTCGCCATGCAGGGGTAAGCCTTGTGTTGGTAGGGCATGTGACCAAAGAAGGAAACTTAGCAGGGCCGCGTCTTTTGGAGCATATGGTGGACACGGTTATCTCTCTGGAAGGGGATAGGCGCCAAATGTTTCGTTTGCTACGTGTGTTTAAAAATCGCTTTGGCCCCAATGAAGAATTGCTTGTATTTCATATGGCGCAAAAGGGTATGGAAATTATCGCAGATCCTTCTACCTATTTTTTGGGTGCGCGTGATGCTTCGCTCAGCGGTACTGCCGTTGTTATGGCGGTGGATGGGCATAGACCCTTGGCTGTGGAAGTGCAAGCTCTTGTTACGCGTTCGTATTTAGCCATTCCACGTCGTACCGGTTTGGGCTTTGATACCAATAGATTGCATCTTTTGTTGGCCGTATTGGAAAAACGCCTTAAGGTGAATTTTGGACAGGTAGATATTTATGCCAAGGTGGGGGGCGGTATGCGCCTTGCTGACCCTGGCATGGATGTGGCGCTGGTGGCGGCGGTGCTTTCGTCTTTTTATGATATTCCTTTGCCCGAAAGGGCTGTACTTTGGGGTGAAGTAGACTTAAATGGGCAAATTCGCCCCGTCTCTGCCCAAGAAATACGTCATGGACAGGCTTCGCGTCTTGGCTATAGGCCCATTATTCAGCCCAATACAGACGCAGGTGGGATAAATACTGTGATGCAATTGCAGCAACTGCTTTTTTCGGCAAAACGTACTTAATAGATTGAGGAAGAGAAAATATGTCTTTTGTTAAGAAGTATCCAGAATGGAGTCTTGCAGCCCTTTGTAGTGTATTGGGAGTACTTGTTTTGTGCATATTCCCCTATATATTTGGACGTTCCTTTGGATATATAGTTTTAGCCTTAGCTTGTGTGCAATTGCTTTGGGCTCTTTGTACAAAACGTGGATGGTTGCAAAATATATTGCTAGTGAGTTTGTCTTGTTGTTTTGCGCTTTTTATAGGCGGTATTTTTTTACAGATGCAAAGCCCTAATGTCTCTATGACAGCCGTGCGCTTGTATGATGGTAAGCCTAAAAATCCGGCTGTGCGGGATGATGTGCTGGGTTTTGGATATGCACATAAAGCCATGAGTATGCGAACGCAAAAATTTTTAAATGATAAAGAAGTGTTCGATGTAGTGGTGTCATTCAATGATCAAGGACGACGTATTACTCCTGTGCATCCTCAGGCAAAAAAGGCGGTTGTACTTTTAGGATGTTCGTTTACAGAAGGGGTAGGCGTGGAAGATGCAGAAACCTATGCCTATCAATTGGCGACGTTATTGGGCGATACCTACCAAGTGTACAATTTTGGTTTTGGTGGCTATGGCCCGCATCAAGCTTTGGCTTTATTAGAAAGTTCTCGTGTGGATTTTTTGAAAGAAAAGTATGAGAAGTTATATTTTTATTTTTTAAATATCGAAGAACATGAATGGCGATCTGCTGGCCTTGTGGAGTGGGATAATTATGGCCCGCGCTATATTTTACATAATGGTGAAGCCGTGCGCCATGGTTCCTTTGACATGGGTATGCCTCTCTTAACAAAGCTTTGGGAAACTGTGAAAAAAAGTGATTTGATGCAACGATTTTTCTTACGAAAGATACTTTGGAATCAAGAAGAAGCTTTAGCATTACAAATGGCTATTTTAAAGAAAAGCCAAGAAATTATTCAAGAAAAATTTCATAGTCCTTTTACAGTAATTTTAAGTCCTTTATTGGATAGTAGAGAAAATGCGTATAAGACTGCAGGTTTGCACACAGTAAACTTACGTTCAGTTTTACCAGATTGGCCAGAAAAGGGAACCACCATTCCAAACGATGGGCATCCTACGCCTTATGCGCATGAACAAATAGCTAAAAAATTGGCTGAGGATATTCAAAAGACTTTATAAACATGTTTTACATGGACAAAATAGTGCAGTCTCTGGCCAGTAGACTGTTAATAGATTGTAAAAATAGATATGTAAATTTTTTTGGCAAAAGTGCTTTTCTCATCACTTTTTTGCGGCTTTATACAGAATGTGTGGTTAAGCGTTCTGTGGCCAAAGTAAATGAGAGTACCACATCTTGACCATTGCTCTGAAATGTTTATTGTTGTTTGAGCAGGGCGTATTGAGAGAAGGGCCCGCGTTAAAGGAGAAAATGCATGGCAAAAACGCATTTTAGTACCCAACATGATGATGATGTGCTTTTAGAAGATGAAGTGCGTGAACCGCATATGTACAAGGTACTTTTGCATAATGATGACTATACCAGTATGGACTTTGTGGTGCATATTCTCATGACAGTATTTCGCAAAAACATGGACGAAGCCACAGATATTATGTTGGCTGTCCATGAGCGCGGTATAGGTGTGTGTGGTATATATACTCTTGAAATTGCTGAGACAAAAGTTGCTCAAGTGCGTAATCTGGCGCGAGAAGCGGGCTTTCCTTTACTCTGCACTTTTGAAAGAGTCGATAATTGATTGGTCAGTTGTTGAAAAACAATGTACTGTCTGTAATATTTTATACAAAATAGTTTTAACGTACTTATTACGTTCCATATATATTCGCATAGAGCGTGTGCTTGATGCGGAGGAGATACCATGATGCTTGGTAAAAATTTACAAAAAGTTTTACACGTGGCCGTGCAAGATGTGCAAAGGCGGCGACATGAATTTTTAACCCTTGAGCATTTATTATACGCCATGGCTATAGAGTCACAAGGGCGTATTTTGCTAGAAGGGTGCGGGGCTAGCCCTGCCGTATTACGGGAGCAATTGGAAGGCTTTTTTGCCTTTCATATGGAAACACGTCATGATGAAGCCAGCGAAGAAATCATGCAGACGGAAAGTGTGCAACGCGTGCTAGGTAACTCTTTACGCCAAATACGTGCTGCAGGACGCGAATTGGTAGAGCTTGGCGATGTGCTGGCTGCCATTATGGAAGAAGAAGATGCCTATGCTTCGTACTATTTGCGCAAGCAAGGTCTTAGTCGTACGGATGTGTTAGAATATATTTCCCATGGCGGACGTGGTACAGGCTCTAGCGGTACCAAGGGAGCTGCAAAGGGACAGGGGTTTGACGGCGATGAAGACGAAGGGCAAGACGATGCCTTAAGTAAATATACTGTGGAACTTACTGCCAAAGCTAAGGAAGGCAAAGTTGATCCACTTGTGGGGCGTGAAAGTGAATTAGATCGTACTGTAGAAGTATTATGCCGTCGTCGCAAAAACAATCCGCTCTTTGTGGGTGAGCCGGGCGTGGGAAAAACGGCTATGGCCGAGGGGCTTGCCTTGCGCATTGTGGAAGGTAATGTTCCGGATATTTTTAAAGAAGCTCGCGTTTTTGCTTTGGATATGGGAGCATTACTTGCCGGGGCACGCTATAGGGGCGATTTTGAAGGGCGTTTGAAAAACGTCATTGCCTCCATTACAAAAATACCGCATGCCATATTATTTATTGATGAAATTCATACCATAGTGGGGGCAGGTTCTACGTCTGGCGGGGCCATGGATGCTTCTAATTTGCTCAAGCCTGTGTTGGCCAATGGTGAAATTCGTTGTATGGGGTCTACCACCCACGAAGAAATGCGCAATCATTTAGAAAAAGATAGGGCGCTTTCACGGCGTTTTCAGCGTATTGATATTAAAGAGCCTAGCATTGAGGAATGCCTAGATATTTTACAGGGTTTGCAAAGTCGCTATGCTGAACACCATAATGTGGTGTATCCAGCTACTGTGTTAAAAGCTGCCGTGAATTTATCTGCACGCCATGTACAAGAAAAAATGCTGCCCGATAAAGCCATTGACGTGATGGATGAGGCCGGCGCTGCGGTAAGTTTGAAGGCTAATCATAAGAAGACTAAAGTTACTGTGCAAGATATAGAACGCATTGTGGCTCGCATGGCGGGCATTCCCGAGCGTTCGGTATCGGGACGCGAAAGAGAGCGCTTAGCCACCTTGGAACAAGATGTGCTGGCTAAAGTTTTTGGACAAGATAAGGCCGTGGGGCTTACCGTTAAAGCTATTTTGCGTGCACGGGCGGGCATAAACCGCGAAAATCGTCCCGCGGGCTCTTTTCTTTTTTATGGGCCTACGGGGGTTGGGAAGACCGAACTTGCCAAGCAATTGGCAGAACGTCTGGGCGTACAATTTTTACGCTACGATATGAGCGAATATATGGAAAAACACGCCGTATCGCGTCTTATTGGGGCGCCTCCCGGCTATGTGGGCTATGATCAAGGTGGGCAATTGACGGAAGCTATTCGCAAGGCTCCGTATTCCTTGGTGTTGCTTGACGAAATAGAAAAGGCGCATCCTGATATTTTTAATGTGTTGTTGCAGGTGATGGATTACGGCACTTTGACGGATAATACAGGACGTAAAGCCGATTTTCGCAATGTCATTCTTATTATGACCTCCAATGCCGGTGTGCGTGAAATGAGCGCAGGTTCTTTGGGTTTTGCCAAGCAAAAAGCTATGGATGTGACAGAAAAAGGACTTAAGGCTGTAGAGAAAGCCTTTGCACCGGAGTTTCGCAACAGACTTGATGCCCTTATTCCCTTCCAAGGCTTAACACAGGACTTGATGGAACATATTGTAGATAAATTTGTAGGTCAGTTGGCGAGCTCTTTAAAAGATAAAAAGGTTAAAATTCAGCTGAGCAATACTGCTAAAGCGTGGTTTGCCAGCAAAGGCTACGATGCTGTTTATGGAGCACGCCCCTTACAGCGCCTTTTGCGCACAGAGTTGGAAGACGCCCTTGCGCAAGAGTTGCTCTTTGGTTCTTTGGTTAAAGGGGGCAAGGTTACTGTGGATATAAAAGACGAGAAGGTTCACTTTAGTTACGGAAAAGCCTAATGCCCCTTGTTTTAAATTCTACTTTGTATTTTCCCCCCCTACATCACAGCACCCGCGAAGGGCTTCTGGCTGTGGGGGGGGATTTGCGTGTAGAAAGACTGGTGCTTGCGTATTCGCGAGGCATTTTTCCATGGTATGATGATAGTTCTCCCATTTTATGGTGGGCACCTCCCGAGCGTTGTATTTTGCCTTTACGAACGATGCCTTCGGAGCGCTTTTCTTACGATTGTGCAGAAAAATCAGTATTGCAAGAAGCAGGTGCTGCACAGCAGGGAAGAACTCTAGGAGCTGGAGGTTTACGTATTTCTCAGCGTCTTGCTCGAAAATATAAACAACCCATTTTTCGACATACTATCAACACAGCTTTTTCTGCTGTTATTGCTCAATGCGCCGCTGTGCCTCGTCCAGGGCAAGACGGGACGTGGATTACTCAAGATATGCAAGAAGCCTATATTCGTCTGCACGAAGTGGGCTATGCGCATTCTGTGGAATGTTGGCAGGAAGAAGAACTCATTGGCGGCTTGTATGGTGTTGCCCTTGGTAAAGTGTTCTTTGGGGAGTCTATGTTTCACGTACAGCCCGATGGCTCGAAAATGGCTTTGATGACCTTGGTACGCACTTTGTTACAACACGATTTTCAATTGCTTGATTGTCAGCAAGCCACGGCGCACATGCTTCGTATGGGGGCAGAGGTTATTTCGCGAGAGCAGTTTGATTTTTTACTTAAGCAGATTCTTGAAATGAGTGGCAAAGGCATTTCGTCCTTGGCACAATCTTTTGCTCATAAACAGCGCTTGGCAGAAAAGAAATTGCCGCTGTTTCCCTTGTGACGTCCTAAAGTGTTGATTTAAAATATATAATTTATTAAGTCAACAAGGAGTACTCTTAATTT
>CAYJHX010000007.1:0-21026 GCA_964369395.1 uncultured Desulfovibrionaceae bacterium | reverse complement strand
TGAAAAAAGTTCCCTCCCCCATACCCCCTCCCTCAAAAACATTTACATCGAATTTTTCTTACGGAAAATTCTTGATTCTTGCATCTGCACTACAAATTGAAAATCCTACACAATTCTTGAAATTGCTAAAATACTTGGATTACTTCCCTCGCAATGACTTTTGTTATCATACCAAGTTACTGTGAAGCGTACAGCAACGAAGACATCCATTTTTTCATTATGCAGACATCTTACATCGTACACAGGTATACAATAAAACACTTTTTACGGATAATTTTTTATGCACGACGCTCCCTCCATTCCTTCACAATGGCTAAAGTTTGTACCCGCATTGCAAGCCGGAAAACACCTTCCTCTCTTGGAAAAAATTGCGTCGTGGCGTCAGGAAGGGAAAATTATTTATCCTCCTCAGAACGACATTTTTCGTTCCTTGCAGTATACTTCCCCTGAAGAAATACGCGTCATCATTGTAGGCCAAGACCCCTACCATGGCCCCAATCAAGCCCATGGACTTGCTTTTTCTGTACAAGAAAATCAACCCGCGCCACCTTCTCTGCGAAATATATTTAAAGAAATAGCGCAAAATACCTTTGCTACCTCCAGCGCAGAAGGTACGCCCTGTGCTACCACATCTGGCATATCCAACGCACACACGCACACTTCCCCAATTTCCTGCGCTCATGCCTCCGCGATGAATCCCAATCTAGAACGCTGGGCCAAGCAAGGTGTCCTTTTGCTTAACAACGTTTTAAGCGTTGAAGAAGGCAAGCCTCTTAGCCATGCCAAACTTGGCTGGCAACACATCACCCAAAATATTTTGCAAGCCCTTGCCAACAATATTTTTGATGGCGGAAAAATACGCCCTATAGCTGTTTTGCTCTGGGGCAATGCCGCACGCACGCACGTTGAACTTTTTACACAAAGCGGCGTACACCTCGTTTTAGAAGCAGCGCACCCTTCTCCTTTGTCCGCATCACGAGGTTTTTTTGGCTGTGGCCATTTTTCCACCGTAAACACCTGGCTCACGGCCCGAGGCCATAATCCTATAGTATGGTAAGAAAAATAAAAAAACTACACCTAAAAAAGCCCTTGCGTCTACTACTGCGCAAGGGCTTTTTTAGCTTCACTATCTTAGCCGATACTGAAAAACGTATTTTCACGTCTTTTTAAGAAAAGTATACTCGCTCAAAATACTCTTTCAAAGGCGACTCCCCTAACAAATGGTAAGACGCCTCCTTAAAATAAAAACTCTTCGCAATTATTTTTTTGAGCCTGTTTGTGGTACAATTGAATGTACAGAGTTTCAAAACATGCAGCATGAATGAAGCGCGTTTTGGGGAGGATGGGGGGTGCAGGGGGAAGGAGGGACTTTTTGGCGCAAGCAAAAGTCCCTCCTTCCCCCCTGCAAAAAATTTCACTTCTTCAGAAAGAACAACACACGCAAAAAAGCACGCAAAAAAAGAGCTCTTACCCTCAAAGCTCTTACTAATCGTCGTCAAGCCATAGATCATCATCAAGAACAGTATAGCTACGTACAAAAATCGTTTCCGTCTCACCTTCTTGAGACAAAACCCCACTCACTTGTACGGTAGCGCCCACATGCTCATCTAAATCGACGCCGGCACCACGAGGAACCACTACAATTTCTTTGTTATCTGCCACGAGCATCACATGCCCGGCCTTACCTCTACTTGGTAAAGCTGCCACAAATCCCTTCAGTGTAATAATCGAAGACATGATTCTAAACTCACTTTGCGAAAATACGTCTACTTTTTTCTGATTTTTTTTGCGGTGCAGAAAAAATTTAAAAAAAATTTTTAGCTTCCACACAACAATTATCAGAAAAAAAAGCAAAAAAACGTTTCTTCTCTAAAATTCCTAACGCGCAAGGCTCTTTCCTTAAGAGAGCGCATAACGCCTTTTCCTTTGATATAATACGTTTTCTTTTCGCTTAAAGCAATATTTTTTATGTTACAGACTTTTTCTAGTAAAAGTTCTAAAAAAATTTAAACAAACTCTAGAAAACTCAATTATTTTAGATAGATACGAAAAATTTTTCTTGCATAGCCTTTGCGCTTGTGCTAGAAGAGAGTCATGGCAACGTTGTGCAATTTTTTCAAGGCAGTTTAATGGGAATGAAACTGCGTGAAAAAGCCATGAAAACTCTGGAAGCTTCATGCTGCAATACAGTTTAATGGGAATGAAACTGTTCTAAAAATAGCATGAAAAATCCACACATTTGTTTATAGAACAGCTTAATGGGAATGAAGCTGTAAACCATGGCAAATATGCATACAGTATTTAAAAACACAATGTACTCACTACGAGGCTTTGCCAAAAAGCCATGATTATCTCGAGCAATGAACATTGCGACGCAGTTTAATGGGAATGAAGCTGCAGCACATCATGGTAACTCTGCGCAAGTCTTTTTGCGAGACAGTTTAACGGGAATTAAGGTGGGAATATGAAAACGACAACGAAAAATCAACGCACGTTTCTTTGGGCCATTCTTTTATTATGCACCTGTTTTTTCTTAGGAGCATGCGGTAGCAAAAAGGTAGATAGTCCAAACGTTGCCGTCAGCAAGGGTGTAGCTATTACAAAGACTGCCAAATCACAGTTGGGAAAATATTATAAGTTTGGGGGCACCTCTCCCAAAACCGGTTTTGATTGTTCCGGCCTCATTCAATGGGCCTATAAACAGCACGGCGTAAAAGTGCCACGTCAAACCGTAGCGCAAGCTAAAGCGGGCAAGCGTATTAAATCTACCAAGGCTCGCCCAGGAGATATTATTGTATTTAAGACCAGAGGTTCCGGCACAGGTTTGCATACGGGTATTTATGTGGGTGATAATAAATTTATTCACAGCCCACGTACAGGGGCAAAGGTGCGCATCGAAAGCTTAAATAAATATTGGAAACCAAAGTTAGTGTCGGTGCGACGCGTGGTGTAGTGAATTTAGCATTGCATATCTGTAAACATTTATAACAACCTAGGGGCTAACAAAAGCATTTTTGTAAAGAACAACTTGCGTATCGAATTTACGCAAAGCATTCTTTATAATTTACCCCACCTAAGCCGCAATGCGTATGACATTCCCACATAGGCATTGCGGCTTTATATTTTCCTCTCTAACAGACCGTTAGCATTTTAACTTTTTTCCATATCTAACCGCAAGACACTTGCTAAAAAGTTCGCAATGCGGTATGGGTCAAGAACAACAAAAACTTTATCTACATTTTGCCATATCTATACAATGTATACAGCCATCTATCTAGATAAATGTAGCAGGTATTTTCTTAAGGAGAAAGTATGGAAAAAAATCTCAGCCTAGCCGAAATTGCTCGCCATTTTTCCCTACCAGAGTCCACGGCACGATATTATTGTAAGCGTTTTGCATCTTTTATGCCTATTATTGGCGAAGGAAGGCGCAAGCGCTATGGCCAAAAAACCTTGGAAATTGTCTCCACAATTATAGAGCATATGAAGATGGGTAAAACTGCCGCACTTGTAGAAGAAGAGCTGGCCGCCCATTACCCACGCACCATGGATGCCACCATAACCGTTGATACTGCATCCACCGGCTTTGTGCCCAGCGCAAGTCATTATAGTCAAAACGTCCACCCCTCTCAAAATACTGTGGACAATACTTCCATCCTTGGTTCGGCTCAGGACGATTTTCCTACCATCCCCTTGCATATGCCTGTGCAACAAAACGTCGGCGCGCCCTCTGTAATCAATCCCTTAGGGCAATCCGTAGCGCCCACTGCGGGGGCTGACCATGGTCAAACCCATATGCTCATGAATATTTTAGAGCAGCAAAGCATGGCCATGCAAAGCATTGCCAAGTCGCTTTCCGTACTGGCCACCCAAAAGGATGATATGCAACGCCTAGAAGACGCTGCCCGTACCGCCAAAGAGGAAAATGTTTTATTGCGTGATGAAGTAAAAGTTTTGCAATCTCTTTTGCACAGTTCAGAGCAAATCCATCATGACGATTTGCACCAAATTCGCGCTTGGATGAGCCGCCTTGCCAATAGCTACAATAGCAAAATGCAGATGGATGCAGAAAACGCTCAAGCTACTCATCAGGGCACTGAAACGAGAAACGACGAGCAAGAAGACTAAAGACACCTTTAAAGAACTCTGCGCAATCTTAAGACTTTACCTCTGCACAGTTATTTTTTGATAGTTGTGCTTTTACAAAAAAATACAGCACAGAGGTCTCAAAACTACTCTCCCTTTTCCCATACCTTTTTATAATAAAAGCCCTTGTGCTGTATAGAGCAAGGGCTTTTATTATAAGGTTTCAAAAGGGGATTATCCCCTTTTGCGGGGTGGAGGGGCAGCGCCCCCCATTTATTTTTTCATTTCGTGTTCAAGAGCCATATCTATGGCCGCTTTAAACAAATCTTCTGAAATGGCACCGCGCACGACTATATTATTTACAAAGAAATAAGGGGTACCTTCTACACCAAGATCTTTAGCGTGCTGCAAATCTTCGCTTAAGATGGTTTTTACTTTTTTGCTACGGGCATCTTTGCTTAATTTTTGTACATTCAACCCCAACGCTTTTGCTTGATTTTTGATAAAGGTTTCTCCTTTATCAAGCAATTCTTCGCGCATGGAAAAAAGATTTTCGTACAATTTTTGGGCCAGCTCTGGCGACTGAAGCCCAGCGGCAATAACATATTCTGAGGCTTTAATGGCGGTAGGATTTGCACTTATGGGCGCGTGCTTAAAAACAAGGTTTACTTTATTGCCATAAGCTTTTTTCAATGTTCCTAAGGTCGCGGCAGCTTGCGCACAATAAGGGCAAGTAAAATCAGAAAATTCAACAACCGTTACCGGTGCATTAGCATCGCCCCAAAGAGGTCTATCTGCTATGGGAATATTCTTTTCTTCCTTTAAATCTTTGCGCCATTGAGCTTCCATATTACGGCGACGTTTAATGACAGAACCTTCTTGGGCTATATCTAAAATAGCTTCACTGTTCGCTCGTAGTACATTCATAATAAGGTCGGGGCGCTCTTGCAAAATTCTTTGTAATTGCTCTGTAAATTCAGCATCACTGGCACTATGAGCTGGCGATACAAAACCTACAGGGGCAGCCATCACAAGACCAAGCAACAAAAGGCATGTTTTTTTCATATCTTTCTCCTCTATTCTTTCTTTATTTTCAAAATATTATGTGCAAACGCGATATAACGTATGTAATGTACAGAGTTACCCTCGTATTGCCAAGAAAAAACATTGTATTTTTTTTACCCAAAAGGCATATTTATTTTTCTAGCCTATAAATAAAATCTTCATTTATAATAACTTGAGCATTTCAATTTTATGGCTCTACCCTATCCATGTATTGACCATACGTGCTTTTTTCCCTATATCTAGTTTACCAAAACATGATTGTTTCATGTGAAACAATGACTTTTTTACAAAGGAGATACCCGTGGCTAGAATCATTGCCATTGCAAACCAAAAAGGCGGTGTGGGCAAAACCACAACAGCCATAAACTTAGCAGCCTCTTTAGCTGTCATGGAAAAAAAGGTTCTGCTTATAGATTGCGACCCACAGGCCAATAGCACCAGCGGCGTTGGTATTCAACCTTCAGACATAAAAGGTACTGTCTATTCAGCTATCTACGACCCTAAAAACGCTATAGATTATGTTATCCCCACCGTAACAGAATACCTGCATGTCTTGCCGGCCACTACCGATCTAGTAGCCATAGAGCTTGAACTGGTAGATAAAGTTGCAAGAGAATACTACTTAAGTGAGTGTCTTGAAAATCTTGACGAACACTTTGAATATATCATCATTGACTGCCCGCCCTCTTTGGGGCTCATTACACTAAACGCCCTTTGTGGCGCCAAAGAAGTGCTTATCCCCTTGCAATGCGAATTTTTTGCCTTAGAAGGCATTGTAAAACTTTTGCAAACCTTCGAGCAGGTAAAAAAGCGCCTCAACCCCAATCTAGCTCTTTTAGGCGTTGTGCTCACCATGTATGACACCCGAAACAACTTGGCACGAGAAGTTAAAAACGAAGTGCGTCGTTGCTTTCCTGATCACCTTTTTGAAACGGTGGTTCCGCGAAATGTGCGCTTATCAGAAGCTCCAAGCCACGGCAAGTCTATCATCCATTACGCCATTAAATCCACAGGCGCCCATGCCTACTTAGGTCTTGCCAAAGAGGTTATTTTGCGACGCCCTAAAACCGAACAAAATTAAGCTTGCTTGGGGCTGCATTCATACACAGTTTTTCTATGAAAATGCTTTTTGCGCACGGTAGCCCCGCAGCGACATTGAAAAACAAGCAAACCACCAATATTGGCATTGGTTAAATGAAAGGGATGAGCGGGGTCGCTTTCCCAGTCTTGAGTTTTTACCCCGCAAGCTTCGCAGTGCATGGAAGGTTCATACGGATAGGTGAAATCCCAATACTCTTTCAACTCTTGCAAAGCTTGTAAAGGTTCTTCTTTTAAAAAAGGATCATTTAAGCCTTGCATATTTTTGGCTGCAGCTTTCACTTGGCTTTCTACTTTTTCCCAAAGTTCAGCAGAAAGTTGCACCGATTTGATATGACCTTCATCGGTGACCACATATAAAATAGGATCTGTTTGTGTTTTCATGTTTTACCTCCATATATTTTTGAAAAAAGTGAGTATGTATGAGTAATATACCAAGAATGGGCAGAGGCCTTGATGCCTTATGGAACAATAATGAAAGCAACGATAAAAAAAACGAAGCGACCACATTGCCCATAAGCGATCTTATCCCTAATCCCCATCAACCTCGGCGTAAATTTAACGAAACAGCATTGGAAGAATTAGCCGCTTCCATTAAAGAACAAGGTATCATTCAACCTATACTGGTTCGCCCCAAAGCTCAAAGCAAAAAATTTGAAATTGTCGCCGGGGAACGCCGATATAGAGCTGCCCAAAAAGCACAGCTTACAGAAGTTCCTGTCTTCATCAAAGAAATGAGTGATGAAGAAGTCATGGCGGCAGCCCTTATCGAAAATATTCAGCGCGAAGACTTAACCCCCATAGAAGAGGCCCTTGCCTTGCAAAGTCTGCGCGAAGAATGCGGCATAACCCAAGATGAGCTGGCAAAACGCCTTGGCAAAAGCCGCTCTGCCCTTGCCAACACTTTGCGCCTTTTGCAACTGAACAGCGCCATGCAAGAAAGCCTCAACAAAGGTGAATTACAAGCAGGCCATGCCAGAACCTTACTCAGTTTGCAAGGCAACGAAGAAGCCCAAACACTCTTGCACGAACATATATTAACGCATGGTTTAAGCGTTCGTGATGCTGAAGCGGCCGTTGCATTTTTCAAAGAGCAAGAATGTTTCCCGTGGGAAAAAACAGAAGAGCCTTCCCAAGAGGCACCTACTGGAGAAGTGCAGGACACAACTTCTTTTACAGAGCAAGACTCTAAGCAACAGAGCAAAAAGTCCAACAGGACAAAATCTTCTTACATGAAAAGCCTGCAAGAAAATCTAAAAACTCATCTTGCCATCAAAGCTTCTGTGAGTGGCAACGAAGAACGCGGACGCATCACCCTTACCTACACCAATGCGGAAGAGCTCATGCATTTGCTTTTGCGAATGGGTATAGAACAAAATGCTTCCGGCACTATAGATGACGGAACGTTTCCCGTGAAACAATAGCCGTATTTTTTATGGGAGAAGAAGGGGAATTTGCGCTAGCGCCAAAGACACCCTTCTTCTCTTGCGCTTTTCCTTCTCTGCAAAAAGCGCTTCCCCTGCCTACTACCAATGCCTAAAAAAATCCCAAAGCGCTGTGCAAAAATACAGGCTGTACATCGCAAAAACAGATTAGCCTAACTTTGCAACGTGCTTTCCGTAGCGTTCATTTTTGTCAGCACGCTTACAAACATTCCCTCCAAGTATTCATGCTCAAAAGGGGTCTGCCAAGAAAATAATTCTTTTGCTGTGGGATTATTTGTTAAAAACTGCTCTATGAGTTTTTCGTTTTCCAAGGGATTGTACGTACAGGTCATATAGATAATGTGTCTGTGCGGTTTCAATCGCTGAAAAGCTGAATGTAAAATTTCTTGCTGCAAATGCACAAGACCTTGCATATCTTCATAGCTACGATGCAAACGGATTTCCGGGCGACGCGCCAAAGTACCAAAACCTGTGCACGGCACATCTAAAAGAATGTTGCCATCCCAAAAACCTTGAGGCATACGCAGCCATGGACCTTGGGCCTGCCCGCGCACAACAAAAGGTGCCTTTACACCGAGTCGCAAACAGTTTTTCTGCAAAAGTTTGAGTCGCGAAAAAGACACATCTGAAGCCAAATGCACTGCAATGTTTTGCTCCAAAAGCGCCAACGTTTTCCCGCCCTGCCCTGCACAAGCATCCCAAAAAAAATCGTTCTTTAGCTCCGGTATTGCCTTTAGACATGCGTGTAACACTTCTTGAGAACCAGAAGCTTGCCACGAAAAAGCCCCTTCATCGTGCCACTCTTGCAAAGAAGTTCCCAATGCTTCACGCGAAACAGCACCCCCCAAAAAAACATACCCAGAGTGGCCCACTTTACTACTTCCTTCTTGCTTCAAAAAAAAGTCATTTAAGGAGGCATAACCTTCATGATGAGGATTCAAACGTAAAGCTATTTTTGGCCTTTGTAAAAATTTTTCCAGTAAAATTTCAGTCTGAGTAAGGCCATAGGATTTGACAAAGTAGCCATACAACCACGAAGGCACAGAATAAAAATCCGCAGGTTTTACATAAAATTGCTTTTCGTGAATAGAACCTTCAAAACGTAAAATGGCTCGCAATGCCCCATTAACCACATTGGCAATATTTGCTCCAAAACGCTCTTTGGCGCTTTGTACTGCATGGTGCACCGCGGCATGCTCCGGCACACGCTCCAAAAAAAACAGAGAGTATACTGCCACTCGCAAAAGCATTTGTACCTTAGCCGGAAGTTTTTGGCGTTTAGGTAAGACTTTATCTAAGATAGCATTCAGTCGAAAATAGTAGCGTAAGGTGCCGTAAGTAAGTTCTGTACATAGGCCTTGCTCTTGACGTGATAAATGTTTTCTTTGCAAAGCTGCATCTAATTGCGCCTGGGCATGTTTCCCATTTTCCACATCTAGAAGAATTTCTATGGCTACAGTTCGAGCATCATGATTTTGTACAGATGCTCCCTGCTCATCTTTTTTTTGCATGGCAGAATTTTTTTCACGAGAATCAGTAAGACTTTTTGAGGAAGAAGTTTTTTGAGGATGTGAAAAAGGTTTTTTCAAGGTCATGGAAAAGCCCTTTATACCTTGGGCTCAACAAACAGCTCTAGGGCTTGTTCGAAAAGCTGCACGTCAACACCGGTATTAAAACAAGGTCCAAAGGGGCGCGTATTAATAATACCATACACCGGCAAAGGATAGGTATCTTGTATGCCGGAAGTTAAATCGCGCTCGCAGGCCACGGCCAAAATAAGCTTAGGTTTTCTTTCTACCACAATTTTACGAGCAATGGTTCCCCCAGTAGCTATGACAACAGAAAAACCCCAACGGTCGCGTAAATCTAAAATAGTGCCCATGGTGCAAATACCGCAGCGTTTGCAAAGGTCGGGGTTTAAAGTCAAGCGATGGGGACAAGAGGCATTTTGAATGCAATGCGGCAAGAGTAAGAGCACCTTATCTGCAGAAATTTTTTGTCCTTTGCGAGCGCATTTTCCCAGCACAATTTCATTATTAACTTTTACAAAAGACAGTCGAATCTTTTCACGTGAAACACCTACTGCCCTACCCAGCAAATCCATCAGCGGAAACATAAGCTTTACAGTAAGCCCATGCACTTTTCTAAGGCCAAAAAAATTCTTTCCGGTATACACGTGATAGATAAGCGCAAAGCAAAGCCAAACCACACACAAAATAAGCGTAGCAGACCCCACACCCAAAATTACAGGCAAAGAGGCATGAATGGCAGAAAACCCCACATAAGGAATAAACCAAGCCAAAAGAATAAATAAACAGAGCAGCACACACGAGCCGCACATAAGAGAAATAAAAAGCCACTTACCCACGCCGCCATACTGAGACTTGGGCAAAGAAAGAGGATTTTTTTTCCAAAGCCACATACGCTTATATACCTTGCATAGTGGCAAGCAAACCAAAGCCCTTTTTTAGATACCCATTGGCAAAAGCCTCTGCCGACATTTCTTTTTTATTGTTTGGGCGCACAGTTTGCAAAATATACCAATTGTCACGGGTAGCCACGGCAATGGTGCCGTCTTCTAAGCGCCACACCTCTCCACACAGAGGAATTGTAGCGTCTTCCGAATTTTGGCTCCCATCGAGCAAATCAGGGCCTATTTGTCCAGGCCCAAGCTTTATATCACAAATTTCTTTTTCAGGCCGCAAAAGGCGTGCCTGCGCACCGGGCCAAGAGGTCACGCCGCGAATCTGTGCGTGTACATGCTGTGCTCTAGCATCCCACTGAATAAGGCCATCTTCTTTGCACATTTTAGCTGCATAGGTAGCCGCTTCATCTAATTGGGTAACACTGTCCATACTACCCTTTTCTAAAAATTCTTGCAGCACTTCTACAAGCACCTTGGCGCCAAGGTCAGCCAAAGCCTCATGCAAAGAATCGGAAGTGTGATCTCGAATATATACACTCTGTCTGCTATACACAGGGCCCGTATCAAGCCCTGCCTCCATGCGCATAATACACACACCGGTCACTGCTTGATTATCCATGATGGCTCGCTGAATGGGCGCAGCCCCTCTATAAAAAGGAAGTAAAGATGCGTGCACATTGATGGGGGCAAGACGGGGAATATCAAGTACAGCTTGCGGCAAAATAAGTCCGTAAGCTGCCACCACTAAAATATCTGGCTGCAAAGCCGCAAGTTCATCCCTTTGGCTTTGCTCTTTAAAATTACGTGGCTGATAAACGGGAATGTTGTTTTCTTCGGCAAATACTTTTACCGCAGGAGAGACAAGTTTTTTACCGCGTCCTGCAGGTCTGTCAGGTTGGCAATATACAGCAGAAACTTTGCAACCATCATACGCAAGGAGCTGTTCTAAAATATGTGCGGCAAAGGGCGGTGTACCCATAAAAACAATATTCAGCTTTTTTGACATGGCCCCTCCTTGCTACGTGCGCTTGGCATTTTTTTTAACTTTGCTCTCAAACAAAGAACGGCGCAACCGGCCAATATGGTCTATAAACAAGACCCCTTCTAAATGATCAAATTCGTGTTGAATAACAATGGCCTTAAACCCTTCCCAAATTTCCTCGTGGGCAACACCTTCAAGGTCTGTATAGCGCACACGCACCGTGTCATGCCGTTTCACATCAGCGCGATAACCAAAGGGCACAGAAAGGCACCCTTCTTGTTCGCTTTTAATAACCTCGCCCAGTAACTCCAATTCTGGATTCACCAAAACGAGCAACTCATTGTCCTCATCCTTAGCAGAGGCATCCATAACAATAAGCCGTATACTGTGCCCCACCTGCGGAGCGGCTAGTCCTACACCAGGGGCCTCGTACATGGTCTCTGCCATATCTTGAACAAGGGTATGTAAGTCTTCGGTAATTTCTGTCACAGGAGTACATACCTTAGACAAAACAGGATCTGGATACGTGCGTAATTCTAAAAGCGCCATAATAACCTCAAAAAAATCAAACAAGGTAAGCAGAGCAAAAACCCCACCTACCTTTTTATATAAGTCCTAAAAAAGACATGTACAGTTACAGTATTAACCTATTCTGTGGCCGCAGGCTTTTCGCGCAAGCGTAATCCCAAGTCGCGTAATTGCCGTGACGACACATTACCCGGTGCATTGGTCAAAAGACAAGTGGCCTTTTGTGTTTTGGGGAAAGCAATCACATCGCGAATACTGGCTGCTTCGCACAACAACATAATAAGTCTGTCAAGCCCAATGGCAATACCACCATGAGGCGGCGCTCCGTGCTCAAGAGCCGTTATCAAAAAGCCAAATTGTTCTTCAGCTTCTTCGGGGGTGAAGCCAAGAGCTCCAAACATATCTCTTTGCACTTGACCGCTGTGAATACGAATGGAGCCGCCGCCCACTTCACTGCCGTTAAGCACCATATCGTAGGCACGGGCACGCGCTTTGGCAGGGTCGGTACGCATAAGTTCCATATGGCCCACAGCAGGGGATGTGAAAGGATGGTGACACGCCACATAGCGATTTTCTTCGCCATCGTATTCGTACAAGGGAAAATCCGTTACCCACAAGAAATTAAATGTATTTTCTGGAATAAGCTTCAGATAGTTGCCCAAATGGACACGCAAATTCCCAAGGGCTGCATTGACCATGCTGCTCTCCCCTGCTTGGAAGAAAGCAATATCGCCCACTTGTAAATCAAGGGCGTTTTTAATAGCTTCGCGTTCAGCATCGGAAAGGAATTTTGCAATGGGCGATTGCCATTCATTGTCGCGCACCTTAATCCATGCCAAACCTTGAGCTCCGTAAATTTTGACAAATTCGGTAAAATCGTCAATTTCTTTACGCGACAAGCTTTCGCCGCCAGGCACCTTCATGGCTTTAACCAGCTCAGCTTTAGAGAATAATTTAAAACCAGAGCCACGTACAGAATCAGTGATATCCACAAGTTCCAAACCAAAACGCGTGTCGGGTTTATCCACACCGTATTTTGCCATGGCATCATCGTATTTCATACGTGGGAAAGGCAAGGGAATGTCCATATTTTTGACATCTTTAAAGACATTGGCCATGAGGTTTTCGCCAAGTTGCATGATCTGCTCTTCATCAATAAAGCTCATTTCAATATCAATTTGGGTAAATTCTGGTTGTCTATCAGCGCGTAAATCTTCGTCTCTAAAGCAGCGAACAATTTGGAAATATCTATCCATACCAGAAATCATAAGCAATTGCTTAAAAATTTGTGGCGACTGGGGTAAGGCAAAAAATTGTCCTTCGTTAACACGGCTGGGCACCAAGAAATCTCTGGCTCCTTCCGGTGTAGAACGGGTCAGTACAGGAGTTTCTACTTCTAAAAAGGCATTATCGTCCAAGAAGCGACGCACGGTTTGCACCACTTTATGACGCAAATGAAAGTTTTGAGCCATTTTAGGGCGACGCAAATCTAAATAGCGCCATTGCAAACGCAAATTTTCTCCGGCATCACAACGGTCTTCAATGGGGAAAGCAGGGGTTTTAGAAGTATTAAGCAACTTCCAATCCATCACCACCACTTCAATTTCACCGGTAATCATTTGCGCATTGGTCATACCCTCAGGGCGAGGACGCACCTTGCCCTTGATGGCAAAAACATATTCAGAACGCAAAATGTACGCCAACTCGTGGGCTTTGGCAGCAGCTTCGGGCGAGAAAACCACTTGGGTTAAACCGTGACGATCGCGCATATCCACAAAGATAAGGCCCCCGTGGTCTCGGCGATATTGTGCCCAGCCCATAAGGCATACTTCTTCGCCATCATTGGCAAGGGTTAAGGCGGCGCAATGATGGGTACGTTTCCAATCGCCTAAGGTTGTAATATATTGTTGGTGCTCGGCTTGCACGTCGACATTTTGCTCTGTAGTTTGCTCACTCATTGTACGATAACCACCTATTCAATTCTATAAATCTATAACGTTATGCATATGGGCCACAAGATTTTCTTGGGCAATGCTTTCTTGAGAACCGCCATCCATATTTTTTACGGTAACGGTGCCTTGATTACATTCATCTTCGCCAAGGATAAGCACAAAACGGGCTTGTAATTTATCTGCCTGGCGAATTTGGCTCTTGAAAGAACCACCTTGGCTTATATCGCCTTTAAAACCTTCTTTACGCAAACCAAGAGCCATACCAAAGCCTTGTTTTTGCGCAACATCACCCATGGTTACCACAAAGAAATGCGGACGCTGTGCTTCCATTTCTGGCATAAGCAGGGCAAGACGCTCCATACCGCAAGCAAAACCGATGCCCGGTACTTCTGGCCCACCCAATTGTTTTACCAAGCCATCATAACGACCACCACCAGCAATGGAAGATTGCGCACCCACAGCACCAGAAACCACTTCAAAGGTGGTGCGGCAATAATAATCCAAGCCACGCACCAAACGCGCATTGCGTACATAAGGCACTTTAGCCATATCTAGCAAACTTAATACAGTGGAAAAATGGTCTGCACATTCAGGGCATGTATTTTCATCAATGCGCGGAGCTTTTTCTGTATGTTCTTTACAAGTGGGAACCTTACAATCAAGCACGCGCAAAGGATTGGTCTCCATGCGTCTTTTGCAATCTTCGCACAAGGCAGTCACATCAAGAGATGTTAAAAAGTCCGCCAACAACTTGCGGTATTGCGGTCGACACTCAGGGCACCCCAAAGTATTGATTTGCAATTCTGTATTTTCAATACCTATACTTTCTATAAAAAGCATAAGCATGGTAATAACTTCAGCATCTACATGCGGTTGTTCTGCGCCAAGGCATTCGCAATTGAGCTGATGAAACTGACGCATGCGCCCCTTTTGTGGACGTTCGTAGCGAAACATGGGGCCATAGGTAAAAAGCTTACTGACACTTTCTTTGGCATGCAAAGAAGCCTGAATATACGCACGCATGACCCCCGCCGTAGCTTCGGGGCGTAAGGTAAGCGAACGCTCTTTTCTATCATGAAAAGTGTACATTTCCTTTTGCACTACGTCGGTTTCTGTGCCGATGGAACGACAAAAAAGCTCGGTAAATTCCATAATAGGGGTACGCAATTCTGCATAGCCAAAACGAGAAAAAATATCTCGAGCCACTGTTTCCATGCGTGTATACACAAGACTTTGCGGAGAAAATAAATCAGCAAAACCCTTAATGCTCTTGGTTGACATGTTTTATCCTTTACAAAACTTTGCTATCAAAAAATACGATATGTTGTTTTTTGTGTCTCTAAAAAAGTCTTTAGGCAAACAATCTTTTCAGATTGCCGGCAAAACCTTTCAGCGAAAAACTTTTTGAAAAAAACAGGTTAAGCGAAGCCTAAATACTCTTAGCGTGTACCGCAATCACCCTTACACTTACTTTTAGCATTTTCACAAAGCACAGGGTATTCTCCTGTAAAACAAGCCGTACAGTAATGGTGTTCATGATTCACAGAACGAAGCAACCCTTCTATAGTTAAATAGTGTATAGAGTCAACATCTAACATTTTTTGTATTTCTTCTAAGCTATGGTTGGCTGCCACAAGTTCGCCATTGGAGGCAAAGTCAATGCCGTAAAAACACGGATATTTAACAGGCGGACACGAAATACGAATATGCACTTCTTTGGCACCCAATTCACGTAATTTTTTTACGCGAGTAATCATGGTGGTACCTCGCACAATGGAATCATCCACAATACAAATCTTTTTACCTTCAATCATTTCGCGTACAGGGTTAATTTTGATACGTACCCCAAAATTGCGCATGGATTGCGTAGGTTGAATAAAGGTTCTGCCTACATAGTGGTTACGTATCATGGCATGCTCATAGGGTATTTCAGCACATTGTGCAAAACCCACCGCAGAATACACCCCAGAATCAGGAAAAGGCATAACAAAATCCACATCGGGGTGTGATTCATGAGCCAATTGCCAGCCCATGCGTTTACGCGCTAAATATACATTTTCATCAAAAATATTGGAATCCGGTCTTGCAAAGTACACCAGTTCAAAAATACATTGCTTAGGCGTTTCTGGTTTTTGTAAATCTTCACTAAAGATCCACTGACTTTCTACCTTATTACCATCCACAATAAGCATTTCACCCGGCTCCACAGAGCGAATAAAATCTGCTTCCAAAAGATCAAAAGCGCAAGTTTCAGAAGCAAAAATAATGCTGCCGTCTAATTTTGCCATGCTTAAGGGGTGAAAACCGTGTGGGTCGCGCAGAGCCACCATTTTTCCGTTAACCACAATCAATAAACAGTACGCACCCTTAATTTTAGCGCATACTTCCCGTAAAGCATCTTCTAATTTACGCTTACGCATGGCGCGCACCAAAAGATGTACAATAACTTCGGAATCACTGTTTGTTTGAAAAATGGCACCTTTTTTCTCTAATTTTGCGCGAAGAGTTTCGGTGTTAACCAAATTACCATTATGAGCAAGAGCAATATGCAATCCTTGAAAATGTACCACAAAAGGCTGTGCATTGCGCGCCAAAGATGCACCGGTGGTACTGTAGCGCACATGCCCAAGAGCCGTATTCCCTTTAAGTTTTACAAAATCCTCTTCGCTAAACACATCGGGTACCAATCCCATACCTTTGTGTTCGTAGAGGGCCTGGCCATCCCAAGTGACAATACCGGCGCTTTCTTGTCCACGATGTTGCTGTGCGTACAAGCCAAAGTACGTCAGTTTTGCCGCTTCTTCGTGTTCATAAATGCCCATAAGGCCACAATCGTGATGAATCATGAAAAATTCTCCTGCCTCTTATAAAATCATTTAATAAAATCTACACATTTTTTACGCAGATATTTTATAAACCAATTATTTAATTTTAAGTCTTTTTTTCAAGCTGTCTATACGGCTCTGTACCACATCTTTGTTTCCATAGTGTTCCAAAGCTATTTCAAAGTAAGATAGAGCCGTTTTGTATTCTCTTTGCTGTTCTAAAACATCACCATACAAAAAAGCAGCTTGGGCTTTATCGTAGTCAGAAATTTTCATGACCAGCACCAATTGGATAAGCTCTGCCGCAACGTCCCATTGTTCTTTGCCAGCTTTCAAATCAGCCAAATTATATAAACAATAAGCCTTATCAGTAGCTACAATATCCAATGCTGTGCATTCGTTAAGCACACCTTCCACAGCATCAAAATCGCCCTTCAAAAAGTTTAGCTGAATCAACCTGCGGTAAATTTGAAAAGATTCACTGGGGAGCACATTAGAAAGATTGGCATAATTATCCCACGCGATGATGGCACTTTCTACATCTTTTTTCTTATCGGTAGTGGTGGCAATTTTTGCTAAAATAAACTTCTTACGCTCAGGATCTACTTCATAGTCTTGCAACATGTCCTTAAGGTAAGACAAAATAACATCGTGAGGTGCGTTGGCTTTTTCACTCACTTCCAAAAGTAAAAGCCACGCTTGCCAGCTTTTCCCCAAATCAATTTCGTTGCGTAAATAACGCACCAAAAGACGCTCTGCCATTACCCAGTCCTGATGCGCATAGGCAGAACGTATTTGCGAAAAGCTGTCTTCTTTTTCCCGCGCATCATAAGCAGAAAAAAGAAGACAAATAACACAAAAAAATATTATTATTCTAATAATATACAAAATTAATCCTCAGAAGTATCAGCTTCCTTTGCAGCAGCATCGTTTTCGTCGTCTTCAGACGCAGCTAAGGCAACATCCGATGCAGCTTCTCCATGTTGTTCCATTTCTGTGGCTGTTACTTCTCCGGCAGTAGTATCGTCAAGTAAAATATCTTCTTCATCTTGTTTACGAGCTCCGCCTTCATCTACACGGTCAAAGCCCACAACGCTGGCCCCTTCATCTAGACGCACCAACATAACACCCATGGTGGCACGTCCCTTAGAACGCACATCTTCCACACCAATACGCACAATTTTATTGGCAGAAGTAAGCAGAATAAGCCCGTCGTCATCACGCACAGGCATGGCTCCCACCACTTGCCCTGTTTTAGAGGTGACCTTAAAGTTGATGATACCCTTACCGCCGCGTGATTGCGCTCTATATAAATCAACACGAGTACGTTTACCATAACCATTACTGGAAATGGACATAATCTCTGTGGTTTGGTCTTCAGATTTAAGTATCACACAGGCCACCACAAAATCGTCACGACGCAAGGCCACACCCTTCACCCCGGTGGCACCACGACCCATGGGGCGAATATCGCGACAAGAAAAACGAATGGAAAATCCATTGGCCGTAGCCAGCGCAATATGGCTATCTTCACGTATGGGGCGCACCACAACTAATTCGTCATCGTCACGCAATCCCACAGCAATAAGACCGGTCTTACGGCATTTAGCATACAACGAAGCCGAGGAACGCTTTACCATGCCGCGCTTGGTCACAAAGAGGAAATGCTTATTCTCGGCAAATTCGCGCACAGCCAATACGGTAGTCACCCATTCATTTTCTTCCATGGGTAAGATATTGGCAATATGCACACCCTTGGCAATGCGGCTGCCTTCGGGCACTTGGTGCACTTTAATTTGATGCATGCGCCCCTTATTGGTAAAGAGCAAGAGGAATTGATGATTGGTAGTAGTTAAAAATTCTTGCACGTAATCATCGTCAGAAGTATGCAAAGCCGCAATACCCTTACCACCGCGTTTTTGCTGCTGATAATTATCTAAAGTGGTGCGCTTCATATAGCCACGACGTGACAAGGTAAAGACCACTTCTTCATCGGGAATAAGGTCTTCAATATCAATGCCCACCAACTCTTCCACCAGCACTTCCGTACGGCGTTTGGTGGCGAAAGTATCGCGAATATAAGTTATTTCTTCATGAATAACACCGCGCAACACTTCTACATTACTCAAAATAGATTTAAAGTATTCTATTTTTTGCAAAATATCTTTGTATTCAGCCATAAGTTCATCGCGTTGCAAACCGGTCAATCGTTGCAAACGCATTTCTAAAATGGCTTTGGCTTGAATTTCTGATAAGGCAAAACGTGCCATCAATTTATGACGTGCTTCATCGGGGGTGGCACTGGCACGAATCAAGGCCACAATTTCGTCAATATTATCCAAAGCAATGCGCAAACCTTCTAAGATATGCGCGCGAGCTTCGGCTTTGGCCAAATCAAAACGTGTACGTCGAATAATCACGTCGCGTCTGTGTTCAAGAAAACAACGCAATGCGGATTTTAAATTGAGCAATTGCGGTCTATTGTCAACAACAGCCAACATATTTATACCAAAAGAATTTTCTAAAGGTGTAAATTTATACAAAGAATTTATAACAATCTCAGGAATAGTACCGCGCTTAAGCTCTACAACAATACGAATACCCTTGCGGTCTGACTCGTCACGCAAGTCAGAAATACCATCTATTTTGCGGTCATGTACAAGAGCCGCAATTTTTTCCACCAAACTTGATTTATTGAGACCATAGGGTATTTCTTTGATGATGATAGATTGAAAGCCTTTTTTGCGCTCTTCTATTTCTACCCTACCACGCATTTTTACGGTGCCGCGTCCGGTGTGATACGCATCGTGTAAACCCTGGCCAGCATAGACATAGCCACGAGTAGGAAAGTCTGGCCCCTTCACATACTCCATAAGGTCTTTTACGGTGCATTCAGGGTTAGCCAATAAATGCAACAAAGCCTCAGATAATTCCCCTAAATTGTGCGGTGGAATATTGGTAGCCATACCCACAGCAATACCCGAAGAGCCGTTTAAAAGCAGATTGGGTACCTTGGTAGGCAATACTGAAGGTTCTTGTAAAGTATTATCGTAGTTTGGGCGAAAATCGACGGTATCTTTATCTAAATCGTTCAAAAATTCACCGGCAAGGCGAGACATACGCGCTTCGGTATAACGCATGGCCGCTGCGGCATCACCGTCAATAGAACCAAAGTTCCCTTGACCATCCACCAAAGGATCACGCATAGAAAATTCTTGAGCCATACGCACCAAGGCACCGTATACAGCAAAATCACCATGCGGGTGATACTTACCGATAACGTCACCCACAATACGAGCACTTTTCTTGTGTGGACGATTGTAGCTATTGGATAATTCCGATTGCGCAAACATAATACGCCGATGCACAGGCTTTAAACCATCACGAGCATCGGGAATAGCACGACCTATAATAACAGAAAGAGAATACTCTAAATAGGATTTCCGTAATTCGTGTTCAATACTTACTTTATCTTGATCAGACATGCTGCCTCACTTCTCAATCTATTATTTTATACTAAATTTTTTTGTTTAGAAGATTTCTCTGGGGGAAAACCTTTTGGCGTTAGCAAAAGTTTTCCCTCCCCCGCAAAAAAACTCCAATCAAATTCTTAAATATCCAAATCTTGTACGCTTAACGCATTACGTTCGATAAATTCACGCCGGGGTTCTACCCTATCGCCCATGAGTTTTTCGAAGGTATCGGAGGCTTCTTCGGCATCGTCTACTGTTACTTGTAGCAAAATACGATTTTCGGGATTCATGGTAGTTACCCACAATTGTTCGGGGTTCATTTCCCCCAAACCTTTATAACGCTGAATATGTATCCCTTTACGAGCATTCTCTAGCGTGGCTTGAAAAAGACTAAATATGTCATTATATTCTTCTTTTTCGCCTTTCATATCAATACTAAATCCATTAATGCCATAATCGGCACGAATGGTATTAAAAGCATTATAGGCTTGCTTGTATAAACGTGAAGAAAAGAATTCGGTACCGCGACGCACTCTATGCTGATTGCTATCCTCAAAGGTAATGAAGACACGTTCATCTCCATCTAGTTGCAATTCTTTATCCAGCGTTAAAGTGTAGCCTTTTTCTGTAAACCAATCCAAAATATTGGCATCAATACCTGCATTGATTTCTTCAGCCACAAAAGCTTTTTCGTATTCCAAGAGCGCCATGAACAAATTACGATTAATACCGCTATTTTCAGCATCACGTACTTTACGCTGTACATTTTCAATATCTTGCATAAGTACAATAAGCTCTTTTCCACTTAAGGAAGATTGTAAAGGCGTAGTTATGCTGGCATCTTCGGAAATACGTTCCAAAAGAAAAGCATTGAGCTCTGCATCATCTTTAATGAATTTTTCCATACGTGAATTATGGGCACGATACAAAGGCGGTTGGGCAATATACAAATACCCATTATCAATGAGCTCTTGATATTGCCGAAAGAAAAAGGTGAGAAGTAAAGTACGAATGTGTGCCCCGTCCACGTCGGCGTCTGTCATAATAACAATTTTATGATAACGTAACTTATTTAAATCAATATCATCTTTACCAATACCCACACCCATGGCCGTAATAAGCGCTTTAACTTCTTTATTGGCAAGCA
>CAYJHX010000006.1:0-23798 GCA_964369395.1 uncultured Desulfovibrionaceae bacterium | reverse complement strand
GAGGCTCTGCCTCCCAAACCCACCGCCAAAGGGGATTATCCCCTTTGGAAACCCATTATCGTTATTTTTCACCAATCTAGATGCCGCTTGGCCGCACGTCCTGTGCAACACAAGCTATCGTAAGTTTCGGCTGACGGCAGAAGTAAATTCCGCCTTGCCTCTTCTTCAAAGGGGCTTGCTCCCCTACGGGACACGCCCCATCCTGTGGGCTGTTAGTAGCCGCACATAGACAATTGTGGGCATTTTACTACTAGCCTATTCTTCTCTTTTCCTTTATCTTCATAGCGCATTATCTTCTTTTTCTCATTAAAATTACATTTGGGGCCCGCTATGAATGTTATGGTCATAAATCTTACCCGTTTTGGAGACCTTTTACAAACCCAACCCGTTATTTTGGGACTTAAAGCCCAAGGATATCGCGTAGGCTTGCTCTGTTTAGAAAATTTTGCCTCAGCCGCGGTGTTACTTGACGGTGTCGACTATGTTATGCCCCTGCACGGCAGCGCATTTTTGCAAGCTCTGCACCCTGTTTCTTCAGACCACAACGCCTCACCCCATGCTCCGCACCCCCCTTGCAAGAGTTGGCCTCTAGCCATCCAAGCTGTGGAAGAGTTGGCTCAAAAAATCCAAAAAGAATTTCCTTTGCATATGGTCGTTAACACCACAGCTTCTTTGAGCGCACGCCTATTTGCACGGCGTCTTGTCTTGGCAGCCCGAAACAAGGCACCGCAAGACGCAAACAACTCTAGTGCACAAGAAATCCCCATCTTGGGTTTTGGCCTTGACGATCATGGTTTTGGCCAAAGCGGCAATATGTGGGCCACCTTTTTGCAAGGAGCCAGTGCAGAACGGCTCAACTGCCCCTTCAATATTGTCGATATGTTTCGCGCTGTAGCTAAGGTGGCACATATACCCCCTCGCTATGGCTTGACCCCTCCCCTACCCCCTGTGCAAGAAGCCGCACAAGATTTTCTTGCGCAGTCTTTATCCCTTCTACATACAGACAGCGCGCCCAAGGCCTATGTAGCTTTTCAACTGGGCGCCAGCGAAAAACGGCGACAATGGCCCATCAGCGCTTTCGTGACCCTTGGAAAAAAACTTTGGGAAGAAGAAGGTCTGTGCCCCGTACTGCTTGGTAGCCCTGCCGAAAAACATCTGGCCCAAAGCTATGCGACATTAGCGCAGCAACAAGACCAGCAAGGCCAACACCTGGAACAGCAAATACGAGATTCGCAAGACGCGCAGCACAATTTGCAGCATCCCTTTATTGATGCCATTGGCAAAACAGATATTACTCAATTGGCGGCTCTGCTACAACACTGTGCCCTCATTGTCAGCAACGATACAGGCACTATGCATTTGGCAGCTGGCCTTCAAATTCCTGTCATTGCTATTTTTTTAGCTACTGCCCAGGCCTTTGACACAGGGCCATACATACCCAATGCTTGTTGCCTTGAGCCTGACCTGCCTTGCCATCCCTGCCCCTTCCATCAGCCTTGCCCCCATGGCGAGGCGCAACCGTGTTTACACAGCATTGCCCCACAGACCGTGGCCCATTTGGTGCAGCATTTTTTGCATCACAACACATGGGACATGAGCACAGCACAAAAAACGAACAATGCAGGCAATCCAGCGTCTATCATAACATACGGTAAAGAAAAGCAAAAAGCACTACATCCTCCGTCTCCAAATACGGCACGCATATGGACAAGCGCCTTTGACGCCAAAGGCTTTTTGTATTTAAAAGGACTTTCCGGTCATGAGCATGAAGAGCGCACCCATTGGTTGTGTTTACAGCGTCAATTTTATCGATACATTCTTGATGAAGCGCATGCCCAAGGGCATAGTCTTGTTTTAGAAAAGCAACATATTCAAGGTCTTTCTAAAGAATTACGTCAAGATGTTTCTCGAACGTTAGGCCAATGCACCCAATTACTACTTCTCGTCAAGGAACATATGCAATTATTGCAACGCATGCCGTCCAAGCAAGGGGGGCAACGCATTTTGAATTCTTGCAGAACTATCTATGGTGTCCTTGAAAAATGTGTACACCTTAAAGCATTGGCGCATTTGTGGTTGGTGCTTTTTCAAGAGCGCGGCGCCCATTGGGAGCACTTTAGCAAGCTTGTACACAGTTTACGCGAGACCTTACTTGTTTTATTAAAAGAATTAGAATATCAAGAAGATGCATAAAAAATGAAAAAAAATGCTTGCTACAATATTAAAAAAAATGCTAGAATAGCGTATAATTCGTTAAATATTTGAAAACATTGAATTTTCGAAAAAAGACATTTTAGAGAACATCTTTTAACACCTTGAGAATTTAGGACTTTTATAAAGATTCTCTAGACTTTTTTAAAAAATTTTTGGCACAACATTTGCAGAGTACTTTACCAAACAACAATTAAACAACTGTACCAGATTTTTCTTGTGAAAAACGAGGAGGCTCTATGATTATTATTGACGGGCGTCAAAGCGAAATGCAGGTAACAAATTTCAAAAACTTGGAAGAAATCCTTGTGAGTGTGGCGGAAACCCATGAAATGGCCGACCGCGTTGTTACCGACGTTCTCGTAAACGACGAGGCTTTCACAGAAATTTATCCACACCAAGCCGAAGACATTGGAAGCGACTTCATTCAAAGCGTTGAAGTGCGCTCTGTACCTATGGGACAAATGGCTTTAGACATTACCGATGAAATGTCAAAAGTGGTAGAAATTATGATGAGAGGCAGCACTGAAATAGCTCGTTTGTTCCGTCAAGCAGACGACACTCAGGGCCTTGAACTTTTACAAGACCTTCTTGATGTTACACGAGATTTCATGGGCATGATAGACGCCTTACGCTCTAAATTTAACATTGAAAAAAGCGAAGCCTTTGCCCAAAACAGCACACGTTTTTCTTCTTTATTGTCAGAAATGGCGGAAGTTTTGGAAAATGAAGATTGGGTGCTTTTTGCTGATTTACTGGAATACGAATTCATGCCCACTTGCGAGAATTGGAAGCAAATCCTTCCCGCATTAAAAGAAGAAATTCGTAAGCACGTCAAAGAATAAGAGGACAGCCTTATTTTAAGGATAACGCTATGCATACTGCCATTGAGTACCTTAATGAAGCTTTAGAACTGGGGAAAAAAGAACTTCATGCTCTTACCCACAGCAAGCTAGAGGAAGCCAAAGTTATGTCGGAACGTCGTAATTGGCTTATCTCTCAGGCATGGTCTGCCAGAAAGGGATGTGACGATGCCCTTTACAAGAACAAGCTGCTGCAGATTCAAAGCATGCAAAGCCAACTTACTGCTGAAGCGACAAAGCAAAAGCAGCAAGTGGCACAAGGCCTCATGCGGTCGAAAAAAGAAAATAAACGCATGGCAGGCTACAAACAAGCCATGGCGGGTTACGGTGCGTAAGCATAGCACATATCAAAGAAAAAAGACTGTTCTCTCGAGCAGTCTTTTTTTGTAGTCTAGACTTTTTTTAGGAATTTTTAAGATAAAGGATACTTCTACCATAGAGCAAAGGCGTAAAGCCTCTTAGTGTAGAAGATGGTGCTTTTTCACAGCTGCACAGCTCAGTTCGTTTAAAAAGTGCCAGATACAAGGAAAAGAGGAGTTTATTTTGAGGCATTGGGCTCTTATGGCCCATGCCGAGAAAATAAACCCTCTTTGACGCAGAAGATGGTGCTTTTTAAACGAACTTAGCGGGTGGAGACGATGATTTTGGCCCCACTATCCACCCCCTTCAGCACCTCTTGCATGACTGCAGCGTCTTTAAAATTGCTAAAGGGGCCAATGTTTTCGGTGTTTGTGTGATTTTTATGACGCACTTGCACGTAAAAAGCTTCGGCGGCATTGAGCATTTCGCCTTTGGTATTGCTGAGCACGCGTATTTTGGCAGGGGTTACGCCTCTGGTGCCAAGATCAAGCTCAAGGCCAGCAGCGCGCGATAAGTCAATGCAAAAACGTGGAGACATGGGGCCGCGATCGGCCACTACTACCACGGTACGATGCCCTTTTTTCTGGTCGTGCACCTCTACTACGGTGCCAAAGGGCAAGGTCATATGGGCGGCAGTGGGACGATGCATATTGAAAATAGCGCCGCTGGCAGCATGTCGACCGTGGAAGGGTTTGCCATACCAGGTGGCAAGACCATCAAGTTTATGATTTTTTTTAGCAAGTGCTGGCATGGGGCCAAGCACAAAAGACATAAGGACACAACAAAGGCAAAGATATTTTAGCATAATTTCCTCACAAGGTGTTTTAGGTGGTTTTTTCCCCTAATAAAGCCGTGCATTTTTGTCAAGGCGATAACTGACGAGTTTATGCCGTGGGCTCTCTTGTGACATGGAGTTTTCCTTAACTAACAGGCTGCTAAGACGAGCGCCAATGCTCCATGAGCCCCTGCATAATAAGTGATGCAGAGATTTTGCCATAGAAGAGTTTTTTAAGGATGCATACGAAAACGATTTTTTAAGACATATATGTGCCGCATATCTTTATTACTATGGATGTGCTTCTCCCCTTTCTCTATAAGGGGACTATACAAATAAAATTATCGAAGAGGCTTAGCTTCTTCTAACATGGCGACACATGCCGCCCCCATACAGAGGAGTATTTATGAAAAAAATATTTTTGATGGTGTTTTTATTACTTTTTAGCCTTGGCGCACTGATGGGCTGCACGGACGAAACAAAAACAGCCATGATTGACGTCAATGCCATTATTAAAAGTGGCATGCACGCTCAGGCGGCCGCCAAACATATGAAAGACTCCCAAGAGATTTATCAATACAATTTAAATATTATTGAAAAAAAACTCAGCACATATAAAAACAAAGCGCAAGCGCGAGCCTATCTTATTGAGGCTGCTCGCCAGTTGCAAACGCAGCTGAACAATTCCAAGCTCATGACCACACAAGCCTTGCTTAATGCCCTTAATGTAGTGCTGGCAGAGCAAAAAAAAGAGTATGACCTCATCATTAAAAAAGATGGGATTATTTACAAAACATCCGGCAAAACTAAAGGCTTGCCTGAAGATATCACCATGAAGGTGCAGGCGCTGTACACCAATACAGCGGTGACCTTTCCGCAACTGCCGCGCGTGGTGCAAAACCCTAATTTGCCTGCAGATTTAGGCGAAGGAGTGCCTTTCCCGCCTAAGCAAGATGCAGGAGCGGCAAAACAGTAAATGATGCAAGAATTTCTATAGGAAGGAATAATTTTTGCATTGTATACAGGCCCTAGGCAATTTTTACCGAAGGCTGCCTAGATAAAATAAATAGAAAAATTAACTATATACACCAGAACGTTTAAAGAACTACCAACGAAGAGGGGCTTATATGAACCAAAGCAAAAATGCCATAGGCAATTTGATTAATCGTTATAGGGCGGTTTTGAAAAAGTGTCATCTGCTGAACACCTTCGGCTCTTTGGCCGTGGTGGGCATGTTGGTCATGGGCGGCGGCGGTTTTGCTGTTGGTATGGCCCCCGGACTAGCATATGGGGCGACAGCACCACCTGAAAGTTACACAATTTTAGATAATGTTGAAGGTACTAGTAATGATTATTCCGGTTACAGCATTGGTACGGGAAATCTCAAAGTAAATACCGAATCTACTTTCTCAAATATTATCCAAACAGACCCTGCTAGTGTATCCCCTGCAGAGATTTATGGCAAATTAACTCTTACAGGCATACCTCATCCTGATACAAGCGTAGACAACACAAAGCTGAGTGATGTAGACATCACCGTTGGCTCGGCAGGCCATCTCATCTTAGGTGATGAGAATACTGCACAAGCTACCGTAGCCGGCAATATCATAGTTACAAATGCTGGTCTTTCCATACAAAACTCAAATATTCAAATGACATCAGGGTCCTATATGCCTACTGCGTCATTTGACAAAAGTCAGATAACACACTCTGTCACTTTAGAGAATGATAGCACTTTAACCATTGGTGGGCTAGATAAAACCCCTCACTATAGCGGAAGTCTTGTAACTAACGACTTAAAACTTGATAATGATACTTCCATCCTTATTATCCAAGGAACCTTAGAGACAAATACACTTACGCTTGCTAATGTAGCAAAGAGTGAAATTCATATTGGAAATGCCAATGCCGAAACGGCCTCTCTTGCTAGATTTAATATTAATGGCGATGCTGACCTAGAGGCGTACACATTTAACACCACAGGTGCTGGCGACACCAATATACATATTTTAAACAATGGTCAGCTTTCTGTAAATGGCATGCTAACTATGGGCGGTGCAATCCAACTTGCTGATGAAGGCGATATTTTCGCCAATGGAGGCATCTCTCTCTCGCAAGAGTCCAATCATTTTCAATCTGGAACTCTCCACTTAGTTGGAGGAACACAATCTGCCAAAAATTCTCTTACTGAAGGTAATTTTCTTCAAATAGGAAACCCAAATGGAACCAGAAGTACACTAAATGTCGCTGCAGAGAGTCATTGGGAAACGAGCCCAGAAATAATTCTCATCAACGGCAATCTTACTGTACAGGGAAATATGACGGCTATCGATAACATTAACGCTGATAATAATGCTACTATTAGTGTTATGGCAGGTGGTACCCTTACCATAGAAAATGAGTTAAAAGTAGACACTACTATGCCCCAGGCCCCTGTGGAACTTCAAGTAGTCGATGGCGGCACCCTCAATATTGCTGGTGCCACCGTCACAGCCAATTTAGTTGACTTTGGAACTATAACTCTAAGTGCAGACCCCAGCAATCAATTTACTCAGACAGACACTACTACAGTACTTGGAACCGTCAACGCTGATACAACCACTAGCCTCACTCTTGTGGGCGGTGAAGGGGGTATATTTGCTTCTGGCACCGTTGATGCTTTGAAAGTAGAAATTGTTACTGATGTTTTAACAGATCCAATGGCGAGTGACCTAATAGCACATGCCAATGACATCATCATCCTTGAAGGCTATAAAGACATTGATGAAGCCACGCTTACTGACGTCACATCTTATGTCAACATTCCCGATGAAAATATCGGCGCGGGCACGTTAACCTACAAAGGTGTTGTCCCCGATACGGGAGATAGTATGCCTACCACCGTGGCAGGCATCAGGGGTGAAGCTGCCTCGACCATTACAGGTGAAGGGGTACATTTAGTCCTTACTGGCCAAAACACAGAAGATCCAAGCAATGATGTAGGTATACTTAGTGAGGGCGACATACAAACTATAGAAGGTGCTACATTAACTCTTGGCAGTAGTACTGCTAGCTTAGCGCCAACAACCTCTATCGGTACCGATGCTGGTGGTTATAAGAATATTGTCGCCACAGGAATGGGTGCTGATGGCTTACAAACCAGCGTTATTGTACAAAATACAAACCTTACAGGAAATAATGTCACCTTAAGCGACAATGCTTCGTTAGCAATTAACAACGCAAGCCTAACAGCAAACGAACTTGCGGTGACAAATTCTACCGTTAGTGTGGGAAAAGATAGTAATACAGCAAGCGCATTAACAGTTTCTACATTAACACTCAACGATGGGGTTTCCCATGTATCTCTAGCTAGTGGCACAGAAGCTACTCCTCTTGCTACCCTTACCGTTACCGGTGATGCAGATTTTGGCAATGCGCAATTTATAGCAGACCCACAACAGCAACCTACAAACACCAATTCTGTTTACGTAGGCGACTATGCATCCCTCAACGTCAACGGCACTTTTAGCCACGCTGGTAGTTCTGATACTGAAAACCCTGCTACCCTAAACATGAGAGAAGGGGCTACCCTTTCCGCTCAAGGTTTAAGCCTTGGTGATGGCGTTACCCTTAGCGGCGGGAATATTGTCCTTCAAGATGATAGGGATAATGCCACACCCCAAAGTATCAGCGGTACCCTCACCGTAAACAATGTCAACAGCTCCCTTACCATTGCTGGCGGTACATGGACTACCGATAGTGAGCTTACTATCCAAAACGGTAATCTTGTGGTTGCTGGCGGCACATTGGATATAGGCGGTAAAAATGATGCTGGTGATACCATCGAAGGCGGCACTCTTCACTTTGGTTCACTTAGTAACACCCCTCAAGGAGCTGGCGATTTGACCATAGCCAGCGGTGCAACCCTTGACTTAACAAGCGATGCTGTCTCTGGCAATCTGGGTATCTTTGGTACTGTAGACCCTACTACCAATACCTTCACTAAAGATACAGAAGACTTAGAAGATGGTAGCATCATATTAGGCAATGCGGACACCTCTCTTAGCTTAACCTATGAGGGCGACCACCAAGAAGTTACGCAAGAAGAGCTTGATGCTTTAAAAAGAAACCTTGCAACAGAAGTTTTTGGTGAAAATATTGTAGACTATGCCAATATCACCATTGACGGCATTGGCGTTTTCAACACGCTTAACAATGCAAAAGATGCCGAAGAAGGCAATTTTATTGGGGCCGGAACTTATGACCCCGCAAACTCCGCCGCTCCCGAGAAAAATAATCTAACCTTCTCGGAAATTGTAGGCGATAGAGCCACACCCGAAACCACAAATGCCACCATTACCAGCGGTACCTTAAACTTGACAGGTAGCGGCGATGGTGATGCAAGAATGCTTAGCGTTGGCGCTATTGACGTGCAAGGCGGCACTTTAAATCTTGGCTACGATGCTAGAGACAATGCATCAGCAACACCTCCTACACCAAGTGCCACCGCTGGCGGTACCGTCAACGGAATTTTAACCGTTGGCAATGACGGAAACACAGACACAACAGCCACAGCCAACATTTACGGCGCAAATGTTTCCATCGTAGGCAATGCCATGATCAATGCCGATGGTATACTACGTGTAAAAACTGGGGCTACTTTAGATGTACAAGGAGCCGACGGTATTACGTTACAAGGTAAAAAAGACACATCCGGCCTTGAATATCACATGCTGGCTCAGCTTATTGTAGAAGGCGACGACGATGTTGCCAATGGCAAAGTCGCCACATCCAATCTTGCGGTAAACGAGTACAGCACAGTTACTATAGCAACAGGCGCACAGCTTGAATCTACTGACATAAGCGTAAACGGGCCGGAAACAATATTACAAACCAGTGGACTCATCACCACCAACACTTTAACCATTGGTGCAGAGGGCATCGCTACAATAAATAACGGTGGTGCCTTAAACGCAACAGAAATGACCATTAATGCCAACGGTTCCACATACGTGAAAAACGACGCCACCCTTACTGTGAAAACGGAAGAGGGCAATGGAATGCTATCTGTTGTTGGAGACGCCGATACAGCTAGTCACGGGTCGTTGTCTGTGGAAGGTCACGCAACAACCGATACACTGACCATTGGTGCCAACGGTTTTGTTACTGTTAATGGCAGTACAGATGAGCCGTTACTTACAAACGCTACGCTTACAGCAACTAATATCACCATGGACGGTACTACCGATGCCGAAAGCCTCCTTACCGTGGGTGATAGTACTTCAGGTAGCGCGACAATAGGCGCCGTGAACGTAAGCGAAAACATTACCCTCAAAAATGAAAGCCAGCTTAATGTACAAAATGGTACTTTAAGCGCAAACACTATTACCGCCAATGGTAATAGTGTGCTTCTTGTAGGCACAGAGGCCATAACAGATCTTCCTATGGAACTTGAAGCCACACAAGGCGCCATGGGAAGCGAAGTAAAGCCCATTGAAAGTATTGCTCTTCATGACAACAGCCTCCTTGGTGTGGATTATGGTACTGTGCACACAGCTCATTTAACTCTTGCCGATACAGCTTTGGTAAGCGTGGGAACAGAAAGCACACATGGCAATGTGGTTGTAGACGATGGCATTCGTCTTGATGAGCAAGCCTCCATTGCCATTGAGCAAGGTTCTGTAAGCGCAGATTATCTTGAGCTAGTCTCTACAGGTACAGGAAAGCTTATCATAGGTACAAATTCCGGTGCTGAAGATGCTATTTTGAGCAGCTTTATTGACCGCACAGGCGACCCTTCGCACTATCAATACAAAACATCCGACTTTACTGCAGACAGCAACATAGATACTGGCAGAATTGTCATAGGCGATACTGGCGAATTACAAGTAAGCCAAACCATGTACCTGAACGGTGGTGGCTCCTTAGATATGTATGATGACGATGCCAGCAGTAAGGGGGGTACCATTGCCGCGCAAGGCTATGCTTTTGATGCGCCTACCACTTTAGCCGGTGGTCATTTGGTCATGCGTAATGACAACACAGAATTCAGCACCCAAGAAATCCAAGGCGCATTGACTGTAGACACGGCGCATGCCACCAGTACTGGTGGCACCAAGGCCAGCGTTACCATTGAACAAGGTGGCGACTGGATAGCCAATAACAGACTTACCGTTACTGACGGTTCTCTGACAGTAGGTGATAGTGCCAGCCTTAATGTAGAAGTCGGTCTAACAGTTGGTACTGACGGTACTGTAAACTTAGGTAGCGATAGTTCTTTAACGGCGGCGTTAACTGATTTTGGCATCATTGACCTTAACAAGGTAGAGTCTCAGCAATTTACTGTAAACACCGAGAATCTAGCCGGCACCTTCTCAGCTACTTCAGCTACACTTACCCTAACAGGTGAAGGCGAAACGCAGTTTGTAGAAAGCATTGAAGAGTTAGATCTTTTACTGGCTGAAGTTAGTAAAGACATCTTTGGGGACGATTCTAAAGTAAACATTAATCTAAATACCGTTACCGTTAAAGCGGAAGATTTAAGTGATGTTAAGACATACTACCATACCCCCGAAAAAACTTTAGCAGTTGGAACATTGCAAACCCCAGGAGTTGCAGTTACTGTAGGTGGCCTTGCAGAAAACCCTAACATGCCCACACAGATGGATAGCGTTGTTAGCGCTTCCGATGCAACGCTTAACCTCACAGGCCTAGGTAGCGCTGAGAGCGTATTCACTCCCGGTAGTCTTACCATTGAACAAGGTACTGCAAACCTTGGTTGGGATGGCACATCTGCTACAGATGGGGGAAGTATTAGCGACAGTTTAATTGTGGAAGGCGTAAGTACAGCGTCTGCTGACGTAACGGCCACAGCCAATGTTTTAGGGAAAGACGTAAAGGTTCTTAGTAGCGTCGCAATAGCTCAAAAAGGCCTTGTGCATGTGCACAGAGGCTCCAACCTTGTTGTTGGCAGCACAGACACTACTGATGGCGTGTCTGTGGAAGGACAAGATTCCCAGTTGCTTATAGAAGGCTCTATGGCAGCAAAAAAGCTTGAAGTGGGCAAGGACGGCATAGCCATAGTGCGCGGTGGTACAGACAGTACAACGGGAAGCACGCATGTTGCCGTATTTGAAGCAAGCGCTACTGAGGGTATACAAGTAGATACAGGCGGTAGTTTTATCGCAGGTGAGTACAGCACAGTAATAACCCCAACCCTCACCCTTGCTAATGGCGCCACGTTCTTTGCTGGTGACCAAAATGGCCCTACTAGCGTTTCCATTACGCAAAGCGCCTCACTTAATGATGGAACTCTCGGCATCGACCCTGGTTGGTCAACAGATGCAAACGGGACTATTGTAGACTTTGAAAGCGTGAACAACGCTTCCACCTTGGCTATACAAAGTTTTGTTGCGGGCATTGACGGCAATCTCGTTGTAGGCCAAAACTCACTCACAGCCCTTGGCACCGCAGATACTACCTTGCTTGCTGGTCATATTCTAAATATGGAGGGACAACAAGGCAAAGATATTTGGGGAAGCGCCGGAACCACCGCGGCTCTCGGTATTTATCGACCACAAATACTGGCTAGCAACGGCGTGCTCGTTGTAGATGGCAATGCAACCAAAGATACTATCGGTACCACCACAAGCGGTTTTGTATCTGCAAGTACAGGTGCAGAATATAACCTACCTGCCGACAACACCGCCTACTTTGCGAATAAATCTCTCTTAGTGGTAGATGCCAATGGTGTGGGAACCGCAGCTGCCTTATCATCAAGTACAAGCGGCACCTTAACTGTGGCCGACGGTGCACATCTGCACATTGTGGGTGGTAAAGCGGGAGATACTGTCACCATAACTGATGGCTTTAACGCACAAACGAGTGGTAAAGCAGCCTCCACTATTGGCAACGCTTGGGGCTATGATGATGCCTCTCAGGGCTCTACTGCCGATACTGTAACCTTAAGCTCCACACTCCTTGAAGCAGAAGTGCAATGGAATGCTACTGACGGTATCTACCAAGTAACCTTGGCCAGCATTGCCCCTGAAGATACCCCCTACAGTGCCTACGCATCGGGTTCCACCATGGCACTTATTAGCTCTCTGCAGGAATATGAAGTAAAAGAGGATAGTCCGGCAGGGCTTTTGTTTGCTTCGCGCCTCTTTAGTAATGTCATACAAGAAACCATCCCTGAAACCATTGATGCAACAGCACAGCTAAGTACTGTGGCCAGTAGCTCCGTCACTACCTTACTCGACCCCAAAACAGCCGTGGCCACCCTCGAAGGGGCTGCACAGCTTGCCGCTGTGGGTAATGTAAACCGTAACATCATGGACGCCGCAAATACCACGGCCAGTGCCGTGTGGTCGCGCAACTCCTTTACAGGCATGAACACCTCGGCCACGCAAGTTTCGGGCCTTAACGTCAATCGCGGTCGTGTCACTCCTTATGGCGGCGTCAACGGCGGATCCTTGCCCCCTTCGCGCATCTCCGAAGGCACCACCGTATGGGCCATGCCATTGTATAAGTGGAGCACAGGCACCGGCTTTGAATCTGGAACCATGGAACACGGCTACCAAAACAGCATGGGCGGCCTTGCCGTCGGTGCTGACTATACCTACGCCCTCGACAGACAATCTGCCATTCGTTACGGTATGGCACTGAGTGTGGGCGCCGGTGTATCCGAAAGCAACGGCAACTTTAACACCACCACCAATGGCTATGACTTCTGGGGCTTAACGGGCTACGCTGCCTATCAAAATGAAAACTTTGTAGGTTCGTTTGATATAGGCGTTACCTCCATGTCCAGCAGAATTGACCAAAACTTACCGAGCTCCTTGGCTATGGGTAATCTTGATACGTCTGTCTCCAGCATGGTGTTTACCGCAGGCCTTAACCTAGAATATACCTTCGTTACCGAAGCGGTAAACATTACACCGCATGCAGGCATACGCTATATGAATGTCACCACCTATGACTATGATATCAGTAGCTCCGCAGGCTTAGTGGGTTCTAGCAGCCAAGAAGACCAAGGCGTTTGGTACTTCCCTGTGGGCGTAACCCTAAGCAAAGACTTCGCCACGGGTAATGGCTGGGTCTTCACACCAAAGCTTGACCTTGGCTTCATCGCCGCCGCTGGTAACATGGAAACCAATACCAGCACCAGCCTCACTGGTGTAGATCAAGGCCTGAGCTATAGCATGAAAAATGTGGACGGCTTTGCCTTTAACGGTGGCCTTGGCTTTGAACTGTATAACAAACGTAACGGCGTAAGCTTTGGCCTAAACTACAATGTGCAAGCCTCTGAACATGATACAGGGCATATGATCTTCGCTAACTTACGTTACGAATTCTAAGAAAATAAAGGGGTGTGTAATTTCTGGGGGGAACTTTTTGAAAAAAGCTCCCCCCAGTCCCCCCTCAAAAACTTTTACACGAATTTTCCTTATGGAAAATTCTTTGTTTAGTGATAAAAAATAAAGCTCTTTGGTAATGACCAAAGAGCTTTTTTGTATATAGAGACCTCTGCACAATTCAAAAGGCATGGATTGCCACGTCGCTGCACTCCTCGCAATGACTTAGTATTACAACAAAAGTCATTGCGAGTGAAACGAAGCAATCCATGTATTTTAACATTTTTAGGAATTATGCAGAACTCTCATATAGCATACTCACCAATAAAACCTTCCGATATTGTGACCGATACCCTTATGAAATTTTTTTTGTATAACATACTCACCAATAAAACGCGTTTTGGGAAAGGATGGGGAGGCGTGGGGGGGGAAGGAAAGCCTTTTGGGCGTTAGCAAAAGGTTTTCCTTCCTCCCCACAAAAATTTATCCACATAAAATATATACTAATTCATTCTTATCGTGCCTGTTTTTCTACAAGCACCTGCGTTTCTTTGTCAATATGTCGGCGAAGCTCTTTCAGTATTGGCAAAAATTCTGTATGGGCTCGCCCGTATTCCAAATTAAAGGCATAGCAAAAATCTGGGGGGTTCATGCCTTGGGTATGCTGTAATAAGGTTTCGAGTTTATCAAAGCCTTTGACAATTTGTGCCTCTAGGCAAGCGCCTTCCACATACAGCTCCCATAAACGCAACATTTTTTGCGCATAAGATGCCGGAAGCTTAGCGCATAAATCTTGTATGGCTTGCCGTTCTTTAGCTTCTTTTTCTTCTTTGGATGTCTGCAAAATGGCTGGTGTATCGCCGCATATGGCCTCGGCAAGATCGTGCACAATGGCTAAAGAAAGCAAGAGTTCCCTGTCAAGCTCAGGCAAATCATCGGCGCACAGTACCAACATAAGACACAAGCGCCAACTGTGCTCTGCCGCGCTTTCTTGCTTGCCTTGACTGGTATAGGCATGACGTAGAGTATTTTTTAAATTTTCTGCTTGACGCAAAAAATCGAGTAAGGCAAGAATGTGCTGCATGGCAATTATCTTCAGTTACAGTATTGATATATCAAGAAAACATAATATGAGACCTCTGCGCAATTAAAAAATCATGGATTGCTTCGTCGCTGCGCTCCTCGCAATGACTTGGTATTACAAAGAAAGTCATTGCGAGCGAAGCGAAGCAATCCATGTGTTTTAATGTTTTTTAGAATTATGCAGAGGTCTCCTATATAGAATGAATAAGCGCCTTAGCCCTCTCAAAACGCTCCTGCAATGTATCATCGGTGGGATAATCAGGGAAAGTGCCACCTAGCAAACCACAGGCGGTATTTTCTTGCTTCCCAAAAGAAGCGAAAAGCTTCACTTCAAAACCGGCATCTTGCAAAAAGTCTACATAGGCTTGTGCTTCTTCCGGTTGCACTTGCTCGTTGGTACCGGCGCAATCGCAAGTATTATATTCACACAAACTTAGGCGACAGACTTTAGGATCTAAAAGAGTGCTGATACGCTTGATTTCTTCCATATCGGTGGTGTAGTTTTTACAGTCGCCATGATTATAATTTTTGAATAGCAATACGCCCACACAGGGCTTTTCTTGCATAAGCTCATGCAAAATAGGAAGCTTAGCAAGAATTTCTTTATAGTTATACATGCGATTAATAGGCAACATCTGGTCACGATACTGCGTAGCGTGCAAAGAAAAATGGAAGGTGGTGCGAGTGCCTTCAAAAAAATCATTTTTAATATCATCAATATAAGCGTCCACCATATCCGGAACGCCACAAGTGGCAATGATATGACGAAATACCTTTTGCCCCAATTTTTCCAGAACAGCATTGGTTATTTTGATGGCCTTACGCAATTGCGGATAAGCAAAACCCGGCTCGCCCTGCCCCATATAGGCAAATTCTCGTAAATTGCTGGCAACGGTACCCTGTTCATAATTTTCCATATCACTGAGCACCATAAGAATATTTTCCAAAGCAATTTCCTCAGCACTCAAAGGGCCGGAAAAGCGTAAACTATTCCCCGTACGACAAAATTTGCAAGCCATACGAGCCGGCGTCAAAATACAGCCAGAGCTCACCGAAGTGGTATAAGCAGAAATCTTTTCATCTAGAGCCGCCGTGGGAATTTTTGCCCTAGTGGTAAAAGCAGCACTTTCTATATAAGGGCGATTTTCTTCCAATTGCCATACATAACGAATGCCATCGTTTCTGTCCTTGCCTAAATTACTGTAACCTACGGGTAAAATGCGCATAATTCCTCACAAAAAACTCTTTAAAAAAATGTATACCATATTACGGTATACCATACCGTATCGGCGCAGAATATACCAATAATGCTCACAAAGCGCAAGCATTGCGCCTCTATGATAAAGATATTTTCAAAAAATCTATTTTTTAGGGGAGAAGGAGAAACCTTTTGCTAACGCCCAAAAGATTTCTCCTTTCCCTCACCCCCCTCATTCTCTTCCAAAACACGTTTTATACAACGTTACTGTTTACTCTGACTCTAATTCTGCTAGACACATCCGTACAAAACTTTCTGGAAATTCTGACCTTTGCGCAGTTTCTGCCACTGTCATACCTTGAGATAAAAAACGTTTCACCACCACCCGCATGCTTTCGCCTACCTCAATGATATGTCCATCTAAATCATAAAAGCGTATGGCCCAGCGCCCCCAAGGATGCTCTTTAAGCTCATGTACTCTTTGTATATATGAAAAAGAATCTAAATGCGTCATAAAGAGCGCTATATCATTCACTTCAAACACAAGCTCGGCATTACGCGAGCCATACTGAATAGTTTCTTTTTCTATATGACTAAAAGCACACCAATCGCTTTCTTCGAGAAGAAAAAACTGTGCATCAAAAATAACATGCTTTCCTAAATCAAGTTGTGTAGTAAGACCAAGCACCTCTTCATAAAATTTCTTCGCCACTTGCGCATTTCTTACAATAAGCATGCATCCTTCAAAATGTACCCCTTGAACATTTGGCATAGGCAACTCTCTTAAAATTTTTTATCTATTTCACAACGTGAACACACATATACCAACAAACTCTTTTAGCACTATACAATATAACTTTCTGACTTAAAAACTATATATTTTTAAGTAGCAATTAAGATATTCCAAGTATAACTTTTTTACAAACATGTATGTCCTTACTCTATTATGTAGTATGTACACATACTACATACTTATTGACAAGGCATCTTAGATAAATAATACTGTAATTTCAAGTATAGTACCCTAAAAAATAGGGCATAAATTAAAACCATTAACACCAAACAGAGGATAAACATGAGCACGTACACAGTAGGCATTGTAGGCTGTGGCAGCATGGGAGAAGCCTTAGCCATAGGTTGGCAAGGCTATGCTAAAGATACGGTGCAAGTAAAAATGTGTGTCAAACACCAATATCAAGCACAAAAAATGCAAGAATTAGGCGTTTCATCGTATTTTTCACTGCAAGACATGGGCAATTGTGACGTGCTCTTTGTGGCCGTGCGTCCGGAACAAGTAGTACATTTTCTCCAAGAGCATGCACAGGCCATAGAAAATCTAGGCGTATCGCTGGTGGTTTCGGTGGCGGCAGGGCTTTTACTTGCCAACATGCGCCCCCATGTGGCTGAACATATCGCCATAGCGCGCGTTATGCCCAATACCCCCGTAACCATTGGGCAAGGTATTTTAGGATTGTGTCACGAAGAAACATTTCCCCCTGCTCTTATGACAATGCTTACAAATATTTGCCAACCCATTGGCACTGTTGTTGCCTTTGAAGAATCGCTTATGAATGCCTTCACGGCGTTGGCAGGTTGTGCACCGGCCATGCATTATCATATTATGGATAGCTTTGTAGAGGCAGGGGTTACTGTGGGCTTAAGCCGAGAACAATCGACCACCATTGCCGCCAGACTTATGCGTAGTTGTGGCAATGTGGCCGAAATACAAAAAACACATCCGGCCATTTTGCGCGAACAAAGCTCTGCCCCGCGCAGTATGACCATTGCCGGCCTTAATCATCTGGATACCATGGGTATGCGAGGACATTTGATTACGGCTGTTAAGGAATCGTATAAACGCGGACTTGAAATGGAAAAAGAGTAGATTGTTTTTTTTCAGCAGCCTAGATGCCGCTTGGTCGTGCGTCTTGTGGGCTAATGGTATACCGCATTGGCACTAGACTGTTCTTTTCAACAGTCTAGATGCCGCTTGGCCACACGTCCTGTGCAACACAAGCTATCGCAAGCTTCGGCTGGCGGAGGAATTCACTTCCGTCGTTGCCGAAACTTACTTACGGCTTACGTAAGATTTCAAAATTTTCTGCGGCCTTGAAATATGCAGGCAACTATCATCGCGCATACACTTTTTTGCTTTATGCATTATAAATAGACATATCGAAACTACGCAATGACGCGCCCATGAGCTGAGAAACTTTTTGTGCAGCGCGAGCTATTTCTACACGAAGCTTCGCACTTTTTTCCTCATCAAGACGCACAGTAGGTACAGAGCATCCCACCGTTGCCACAACAGCACCAGAGTAATCAAAAATAGGGGCTGCGGTGCAACGCACTCCGGGGAAAATTTCTTCATTATCAAAGCCAAGACCACCGCGTCGTATTTGCTGTAATTCTCGCAAAAAATTGTCTACATGTTCGCTGGTCAGCTCTGGTTGTGCAATACGGATATCTTTAAGAAGCAACATAAGCTGCCTTTCTTCTAAAAAAGCACAATAGGCCTTGCCTGAAGCAGAAGAAAAAATAGAAAATGAAGAACCGATGATGGAGTCTAAGCGCAACAATTGCAAACAAACCTGCTGTTCCACCACTACCATTTCTGTATTATGAGCCACACACAAGTTTACAGTTTCGTTGACAGTTTCCATAAGCTGACGGCAAGTAGAACGGGCTTGATCTGCCATTTTATTGTTGCCGGCCACACGCTTACCAATTTTAAAAAACTCTAACGTTAAGGCATAGTCGCCGCCCTTACTTTCTTGCGCCACATAGCCAAGCTCGCACAGCGTCAATAAAATACGTTGCAAAGTACCTTTGGGCAGGCCACTTGCTTGAGCAATTTCACTAAGGCGCCAAGAAGCTTTGCGCGACATGAGTGCGATAACGCCAAAAGTTTTACTTACTACATTTATATTATAGTATTTTTCTTTAAGCATATTAGTCCCGCTTTGTTTTAAATATAAGGCAGACCTTTTCTTGCAACGAAAAATTGCAAGAATTGCATAGTAAAAGCGTATTCCTCCTTTACAATATTTACCTATAACTAAGCACGCTTTGCTCTATAAAGCAAGGAAAAGTTGTCATTTCATACCGTTAACATTTTATTAGTGAGACTACACTTCCACAAAGACAATCATTAAGTGTGATGATTTTTCAAAGAAAAAACAAAAATAGTGTGCCTTCTTGCTGTAGAAAACATGCAAAAAGGCACACAGAAAGGTTTAGCTTTTATTTCTTCATGAACTTAGGTGATGTTTCAGGAGCATATATTTGACAAATTACGCCACCAAAAATTACCGTTACCATACAAATACCGAGCACAGTATATACGCCATAATGTTCATTAACTAAGGGCACAATAAAGGCACCAATAGCTGCACCAATACGGCTAACTGCAATGGAGAAGCCAACCCCCGAACCGCGCACCTCCGTGGGGAAAAGCTCTGCAGGGTACATAAATTCCACCACAATAGATATAGCCAATACTACAGAAATCGCAATGAGGAAACCTAAAGCTACATAGCCAGGCATACCTTGCCATACAGTCATAATACCCAAGAGCACAGCGGCACCATAAAAAGTCCACAATAGGTATGCACGACGAGAGATACGAGACACAAGCCACATACCAAAAAGCACGCCTAACATAGTGAATACGTTATAAAAAATACCAGAAGCTTCAGGGTTATCTACTTTTAAATCTTTCAATACTAAGGGTAAGAAAATACTTACCGCATAAAAAGGTAGCACTTGCGCGGCAAAGAATACGCCACCCACAAGGGTATTAGCTCGTAATTCTTTAGAAAACAAGCGAAACCAAGAGGCGGACTTTGGCTGAGTTTCTCCTTTGGGGAGAACATATCCATCACCAAGATATTGCTTTACTACAGCAAGCCCCTCTTCTACACGTTGCTTGCTCGCAAGCCATACAGGAGACTCTGGGCTTCCCATACGAATAACCACAGCAACCAAACCGGGTATAGCAGAGGTACAGATAATCCAACGCCAAGCATCAGCACCAAGACTGTCGGATAAACTGTATTGGATGAAGAAGCCTACAATATAGGCAATAACATAACCAATTGTCCAGTACATGAGCAACTGGCTCATAAGCCCTTCGCGCTTATTATTTGGTGCCCATTCACTCAAAAGAGCAATACCTACAGTATAATCAGCGCCAATGGCAACGCCCAAGAGTAGACGAATAACAACTAACTGTAATGGTGTAGTTACAAAAAACTGTCCTACGGCCAAAAGTACTAAGGCCGCCATGATACCAAAGAAAAGCGCTTTTCTGCCTATGCGGTCGGTGATTCCACCAATAACAAGACTACCAAGCAAAAGCCCCACCATAGAGGCCGTACCACACATGCCCAACCAAAAACTATCCAACCCCAACGGAGTGGTTGCATAGTGTAACGAAATACCCACGATGCCAAGAGTGTAACCATCACAGACCTGTCCCGCAAAAGCACCATAAGCAACTTTTTTGTGGATAGAACCTAATGGGGCTTCTTGATAGTCAATGCCATTCATTTGTGCATTTTCAGCCATCATCTTCTCCTTAACAGTTAATAAAGGTTATTCTCAGATGACGCTAGGATACGTCATCTTGAGTTGTTTGTTTAACCATTTGTGCATCTTTATCAAAGTAAATAACTTTTTTGCTTCTAAAGAGGGAAAAATCTTTTGTCATAACTTTCCACATAGAAAAGTTCATAGCAATCCCAAGCCCTACCAGAGGTACAGCAGAAGCCACGCAAAGCGCTTGCACTACGGGCAGTCCACCTACCAAAAGTAAAGCCAAAACCAACAAAGTAATGGCTAAGCACCATCCTATTTTTGAGGCAATAGAAGGTTCTTGACCAGAATACATATTTTGAGTGGTCATAGAAGCTAGCACTCTAGTCGAGGCATCAATGGTTGTGGCCAAGAAAATGGTACACATAACTAAAAAGCCAGGTGCAATGAAATCAGAGAAAGGTAATAACGTTAAAGCCTTACTTACCGTCATAGGTAGATCTTTTCCTGTACTGATATAATAACCATAAAGGTCAAAAATACCTTCATACTGTACATAGAGGCTAAAAGCGCCCAAAGTAGAACAGAAAACAAAAGTGGATAAAGAACCAAAAAAGAACACACCAAGGATAACTTCACGCAGAGTTCTTCCCATGGAAATACTTGCAAAGAAAATACCCATCATAGGGGCGTAGGCATAAATCCACGCACCGTAGAAAATAGTCCAATCTTGAGGATACCCACTAGCGCCAAAAGGATCTGTCCAGCCAGATATGCGTAAAAAGTTGTCTGTAGTGCTTCCCAATAAGTTTACAGCAGAGTTAAAGAAGTAGGACGTGGGTCCCCCTACAAGCACCAAAGCCAAAAGAAGCATGGCAAATATAGAGTTACAATCACTAAGCACTCGCATGCCCTTACTTAAGGGCCGCAAAAGACTCATTAAAGTAATGAGAGTAAAGATACCAAGTACACTCATTTCTAACATTTGAGTTTTTTCAAACCCAAAAGTTCCCACAAGTAAACCGGAAACGAGCTGTACAGCCACAGTAAGCGTAGTGCCAATGCCCGCTGCCAGTGCTACTATAGTGAACACATCACAAAGAATACCTACAAAACCTGTGGTCTGTTTGGTGCCAATGAGCGGTTCAATTGTCATACTAACACATTGGCGATTGCGTTGCCTAACTCCCAGAAAATAGAACAAAGGTACGCCAGCTACTAAAAAAATAACCCAATAAAAGGGTCCCCAATGAAAGAAAGTATAAGCCAAGGCCACTTCAAAGGTGGAAGAAGCATTAGTCCCCTTGCCAAGCGGAGCCAACGCGTTAGTGATAAGAGGTTCTACCATGACCCAGTTCACAAGGGCAATACCGTGTCCGGCGGCAATGATCATGCTAGCCCAATGGAAGAAATTGTACTGCGGCTTAGCGTCTTTGCCTCCAAGTTTGATTTTACCATAAGGTGAAAAAGATATGTAAAACATAAGCACGCCAAAGACGAGATAAATCAGAATATACGACCAACCAAAAGTGTAAGAAACAAATCTATACATTTCGGCGATGACTTCTTGAATTCTGGGATGCTGAGAATAGTATATGAGGGGCACGGCAACGAATAATACGAAAGCCATAGTTGGTATGAGTAGTTTTAAGTTAATTTGACTTTTTTTTATCTGTTCAGGCATGGACTACCTCCAACATTAAACCGTTCAAACGCATAAGAACACTATACTCATCAATTTTGAGATAAAAAAAGAGCACGGCAGTACATTTTATGCGCCTTTTATGGGGCTTCATGTTTACCATGAAGCCCCCTCATGTAAGATATAAAGTTACATAAGTTCCTATTGTTTTACATGTTAATGAAAGTTATTGTCTAGTTACCAGGATATACTTTAGGCATTTCGTCTTCGCGCCCAATTTTTAACACTTCGCGACAATATTTAATACTGCGGATACATGCATCCATTTGCTTTTGACGAGCAACTTCTAAAGTATCATCGCCACGGTCATATTCAATTTCAAAGTTGATGCGATCCATTAGTGGTGCTTTTTCACGCAACAACTCTAACATTTTGCGACAATCCATATCACCTTCACCAAGCGCCTTACCGTGGAAGATAGCACCATAAGGGCCACGATCCCACTTGTGATCGCAGAAGTGACAACAAATTGCCAAAGGTGCCAATTTTTCCATAGCAATCTCTGGGCCTTCCAAAACACCCATGGAGTTTACGGTATCTACACAGATTTTTACTAAAGGATGGTCTACAGAGTTTACTACCCACAAAACTTCATCAGCGTAAGACTCGGTGTGGTTTTCCACAGCAAGAGAAACACCATATTTTTCAAATTCAGGTAGTGCTTCTACGATTTCGTCATGGATAACTGCCAACTGACGCATGACAGGAGCTTGCATATTGCTACCAAACAAAGGACCTTCACGGCGAATGTCCATGCTGTACTTGGCAATTTTTGCATCCAACTTGTGACAGATATATGCAGCCTTTGCTAAGGGCAGATTAATCATGGTATCACACTCACAATCACGGGCAAAATTTAACTCAAGCCATAAACCAGCGTCTTTAGCAGCTTTGGATACAGCTTCAAGGTTGGCATCACTTAAATCTTCAATATCACGCGGCGTAATGTGCAAGCCATCAAGACCCCACTCTTTGGCACGCCTAATCAGTTCAAATAGATCAAAAACTTTTTCGTGACTCGCAGAAAACCAAGTTTGTCCAAAACCCCAGAGGTGAAGTGTGTAAGTATGCAGTCCTAGCTCCATCTTTCTCATGACAATCTCCAAAAAATAGGTTATATTGTTAGACAAAATGATGATAAGGCTTGCGTCAAAGCACTAGCACAAAAACATCATCATTCACAAAAAATAAAATTTTCTACCCTGCCTTCACACTACTCTTTATAGCAAATGGCGTCGATTTCTAGTAAGCATCCCATGGCTATGTTGCTTACTTCTACGCACACTCTGGCGGGGCGATGGTCGCCCATAAATGCAGCATACACTTCATTAAAGGCTTTAAAGTCGTTTAAGTCTTTTACGAAAACCGTCACTCTGGCAATATCGGTGATTTTCAAATCAGCGGCATTGAGCACTTCTTTTAAGTTGGCCAAAGTTTGGTTGGCTTGCTCCACAATGTTGGTGCCCACCACTTCACCGGTCTCAGGGTGAAAAGGCACTTGACCGCAAGTGTAGTAGGTATTACCGGCCTTCACACAATGGGAATAAGGGCCCACGGCGGCGCTGGCTTTAGGTGCATGTATAAATTCCATAAATTCCTCCTCACAAGGTAGTAAAAATCATTTTCGAAAACTTGATAGAATTCTATTTGCCTCAAACTGTACAAAAAAGGGGGCGCAGAAGGCGGAGCGACTGCCCCCCACACCCCACGAGGTATGTAAATTATAATTCTTTCT